>JANQTO010000154.1:0-289 GCA_030731685.1 Nonlabens sp. | reverse complement strand
GCCATAGTAGCGATTTTCGGTCTTGAGACATTAAATGAAATGTCGACTAGTGTCATTTTTAACATTGCCTTTTTTGTAATACTAATCATTTTTGCAGCCTCATTTTTAGGTGCATTTGAAATCACATTGCCACAATCATGGGCAAACAGTGCCGACAAGCAATCAAATAGAGGTGGCGTGCTCGGTATTTTCTTTATGGCGCTCGCGCTAGCAATCGTTTCATTCTCTTGTACTGGACCCATTGTGGGCTCAATCTTATTTAAATCTTCTAGCGAAGGCGGCATTGCAC
>JANQTO010000153.1 GCA_030731685.1 Nonlabens sp. | reverse complement strand
TTTAATGTGGCTGATAGTGCTATAACCGTAGGAGTAATACTGCTGATTCTTTTCAGCAAAAAAGCGTTTCCAGACAACTAATTACTTTTTTTGAAAAGCGATTTGCATTGCTTCTTTGGAGATGGGCTTCGTGAGAAAATCTGCTACGATACTATGTGATTTTGCTCTTTCAACCTCCACCGGATTGATAGTAGAACTCACCACGTTTATGGTAATGTTGTTTTCTTGGAACTTTAATGCATATGGCTCCATTGCATCTAGAAATTCCCAGCCGTCCATTACTGGCATATTGAGGTCTAAAAGAATTATTTCAGGAAGTTTTTTATTACCTCGCTCAAAGGACTGCTCAAAATATTCAAAAGCTGCTTGTCCATTTTCAAAAATAAGGAGCTCACCAGCAAGTTCATGTTTAGCAATAATCATTTTAATCAATGATACGTAGAGCTTGTCATCGTCTATAATACAAGCTAGTTTTACTGCAGGTCGTGCCATTTTATTAGAAGCGTATGGTTAACGAAGTTCCTTGATTAAGTTGGCTTTTTATAGACACGTCACCGTTCACAGATTCTACCTGATTCTTTACTACAAACAATCCAAGACCACGAGCATCTTCATTGCCATGAAAGGTCTTATACATCTTAAATACTTTATCGCCGTTTTTCTCTAGATCTATGCCTGAACCGTTATCCTTAATAATAAGCAATTTTTTATCGTGCAATATTTTTGTTCTTATCTCGATGACACAATCTCTATCTGGATGTTTATAGCGCACGGCATTAGATATAAGGTTTTTGAGTATGCTCAGAAGATATGTTTTAACGTAACAAAGGGTATCAAACGCTGCAAAGTCTACATTAATCGTTACATTTTTTTCTTGTAGCTCCTTTCTATATATATCAAGTATTTCTTCTAGCTCAACACTTATACATAGCTCCTCAAATTGCTTTTCTACCGTATGCGCGGTGACCACGGTGTTCAAATGCCTAAGGGTTTGATTTATTTTTCCAGAAATATTCTTTAAATAATCCTTGAAAACCTTAATGTCAGAGAGGTCAACCGTTTCTTCAAAGGTTTCTAGTGTGAGTTGTAGATTACTGGCGTGCGACCTGAGATTGTGAGAAACTATGTCTGCAAAATCTATAAGTCTATCTTTTTGTGCTTCGATAATGCGCGCGTGGAGTTCTACTTCTTTGCTTTTTTTAACGAACCGGTCTATACTGGTAAAAACACCTTTAATGCCTATGGGCTGGTTGTTTTCGTTAAACCAAGGTTTACCGACAGCCTTTGCCCAAAACTGGACTCCATAGAAATCGCACATGAGTATATCACACTCAAAAGAACCACCGCTCAAACATAAATTTAATCGCTCTTTGGCCGCTTCTTTATCTACAAAAAAACGTGCGCTCGATTTGAGTGTTGGTATAAAATCGTTTGGAATATTGAGAACCGCTCTACCTATGTCATCTATAAAACCTTCTTTTGTAATTGCGTTGCCACTGTATGCACCCGTTGCGGTCATAGCAGCAGTCTCTTCTAAGAAATAAATTTTGTCCTGCAACAATTGTTGCGGTTCATCTTTAGGGTTTGGTAACATTCGTTTTAGGGAAAACGTTGGTTAATGGTTGCAATATAAGGGCAAAAGTACAAAAAAGTACGACGTAACACATGTGCTTTACATTATGTGTTAAAAATAACTAAAACTTCAACAGCTTACAAGGTGTGACGACCGCATGGAGTGGCACATCTGTTGACAAAACGTTTATTTGTTCTGTTATAGGTTCAAAAAAACTCAGACCTACGCGCAACGTATCTGAACCACATTTTTCTAAGAATTTGTCATAAAACCCTTTACCATAGCCTACCCTATTCCCTGATTTATCAACGCAAAGCAACGGTACGAATACAACTTCTAGTTGCGATTCTTTCATTTCAATTCCATCAACAGGCTCCGGAATGCCATATTCGTTTATTGCGAGCTTAGTTTGGTCAGTAAGCAAATAGTGCCTCATACTATGAGAATCAAAATCAGATTTAGAGATTACAACGTTCTTGTCTTTTCCCTGCAATATGCTCAATAAATATTGAGTTTGCACTTCCATTAGTTTATCTATGGTAAGAAATAGGTGAAATGTTTGCTTATCCCAGATATCTAGCTTCAAGCAATTATTCGCAATAGCGATACTATAATCGTCGATTTGCCCTTGTGAAAGCGCAGCTCGTTTTTCTTTATATAGTTTTCTAAGCCTCGCTTTTTGCATCGGTAGAAATATGGAAAATAGCATCACCCTGATACACCAGCGGACTTTGGTTGACGTTAATCACGTAACCAGACGTAGGAGATTTTATTTTGAAACGGCTAGAACCATACGGGTCTGTAATCGTGGCAATGAGCTGTCCAGCTTCTACAAAAACACCACATTTTGTTTTAGGATGCAACAAACCAGAATGCGAGGCACGGACCCATCTAGTCTTACTAATATAGACGACTTTTCTGTCACCCGTAGGTTTTACAAAAGAATCGTCTAGCATTTCTAGATGTTCTAATACTTTGAGAATACCTTGTACACCTTCGTGCATTACGTTACGGTCTGTGTCTAATGATTTGCCACCTTCAAAGAGAATATAATTTTTCTTCATTCTAGAACAGGTTGCTCTAAAGGTTTTACTCACATTGGGTGAATACACAATAAATGGTGGATCAAAAGCATTTGCAAGCGCTACAGATGCTGTCTCATTCTTATCGATGCGTATTTGTGGTGCATTAAATCGTTGTGCACCACCTGTATGAAAATCCATGACAATGTCTACGTGCGGTATCAATTCCTTTGTAATATTATACGCAAACCTACTTGCAAGTGACCCGTTTTTAGACCCAGGGAAACTGCGATTCAAATCGCGACCGTCAGGAAACATACGGCTACTGTTCAAAAAACCGAAAATGTTGAGGACAGGCACACAAATAATCGTACCTCGCTGCGGTCTATTGAATTTTTTTGCAATTATTTGTCTGACTATCTCGACACCGTTCACCTCATCACCATGTATCCCAGCAGTTATTAGTACAACAGGCCCAGAAAGTTTTGCCCTATTTATAATAACAGGGATCTCTACTGGCGTGCTCGTGTATAAATTTGCAGTGTTTAGATTAAGCCTATGTCTAGAACCAGGTTTGATAATGGTGTCTAGTATTTTTATTTCTCTTAATGCCATTATACGTTTTTCTCTATAAATTTAACAATCGCTCCTGCTATGTTTACACCTGTTGCACCTTCAATACCTTCCAGGCCAGGAGACGAGTTCACCTCTAGCACTAACGGCCCTCTACTACTTTGAAGAATATCCACTCCGCAAACACCAAGGCCTAAAGCTCTTGCTGCGGCTATCGCTGTGTCCTCTTCGTCTTCACTGAGCGTTATGGGAACGGCACTGCCTCCTTGATGCAAGTTAGACCTAAACTCGCCTTCTTTTGCCTGTCGTTTCATAGCTCCGACAACTTTGTTACCTACAACAAAAGCTCTAAGGTCAGCACCACCGGCTTCTTTAATAAACTCTTGCATGATGACACGGCTTTGTAAACCGTTATGTGCATCTAACAGCAAGTCAGCCTCTTCAAGGGTCATGGCTAAATTTACGCCTATTCCTTGGGTTCCTTCCAGTACTTTAATAACTACTGGCGGACCGTCGACTAGCTCACACATATCGTCAGTATGTGCACCAAAATTTGTAAAAATAGTTTTAGGCATGCCTACTCCGCTGCTTGTTAATCGTTGCAGTGATTGTAATTTGTCTCTACTGCGCACAAGTGCTTGAGCAGTTACGGTCGTAAAGCAATCCATGGCTTCAAACTGCCTGACAATTGCAGTACCATAAAAGGTTATGGATGAGCCTATTCGCGGTATGATGGCATCAGGAATAGCCAGTTTAACACCGTCGTAGTAGATGCTCGGTTTTTTGCGCTCAAGTTTAATATCGCATTGCAATGGGTCCAAAACAAGAACCTTATGGCCCGCGCTTCGTGCCTCTTCAACTAAACGCCGCGTACTGTAAAGAGACCTGCCGCGAGAAAGAATATTAATTTTCATGTTGAGACTGTAAAAAAGAGACGTCCTGTAACTCAGGATCAACTATAAATTTTGCCGATAGAAATTTTCTACCTATGAGCACGGGATATCTCATTTTCATACGATTGCTTAGCGTCAGGGAAATTTTGAACAGCTTATCAAAAATACGGATGTTAGCATGTACCTTGAAACGTTGTTCCACCTCGCCATTGCTACTGCGCACGGTCGTTACTTTATAGTCGTCAAAGGTGAGTACCTTGCCATGAAACTGGTCATGCTCCTCATCTAGAAGTGTGGCATGCAACACACCATCTTCTTCTTTAATATCACTACAATGTATGCTACTGGTGTAAGCACCGGTATCTATTTTAATATCTATATTTTCCAGACCCAGCTTCGGGAAGTCTGCACGGTCAGTGCGACCTATGATTATTTTTTTAGTGGACACAGCTTTAATTTTGTGCAAAGATGTATAAATGATTGCTTAACTGTATGAGAAAGTACTTAAATCTTTAAGCATTAAGTCCTTCCGGCTTTTATTACTGATGTTTTTGCAGCAATTCCTTAAGTTGGTGTAAAGGTTGCACACCGCCACCGCGCCACACTTGCTCACCATTTTTATAAATCATGAATGCAGGCACGCCACGCACTTGAAATTGAGTAGCAAGCGCCTTGTTCTTATCTACGTCTATCTTGAGGATTTTAATGGAATCGCCCATATCATCCTTGAGCTTTTCCAGGATAGGCATCATGGTCTGACAGGGGCCACACCAGGTTGCGTAAAAATCAATGAGGACAGGTATATCAGCGTTTGTGAGTTCTTTGAAACTGGGCATGATTTGTTATTTAAAGTTTTCTCTTGCAGGGTACAACGTTTCTATTTTTGGCATTACTATAGTTTCCCTGAGTTCGTCTATGGAATAAAACTCTAATTCTGTAGGCATCTCGTCAGTCCCAAAAACTGATATTCCAATTAACCGATTTCCCTCACTTTTCCCTACGTAATCTATGATTAAATTTTCTTTTTGAATTTCAGCGTCTAATGTTTTACCAAACAATATAGTAGGGCATTTACCACAACCACATCTAGCAATAACTTTCAGATTGCTGAGTAAGCTGAGCCACTCTGGTTTTTCTTTGGTGCACAAATAGACTAACAGTTCCCTCTCGGATTTCGTTAATTCTCTTTTCTCAGGAATACTGTATTTCATGAAGTAATAGAAATCAAACTATAACGGTTCATTGCTTTTCAAAGTTTGCTGGCTTCATCACTATCCATTCTTCTTAGCAAAATTTCATTTTTTATTTCACTTTTATAAATCGACAGCACTAAAAACCTCTCAATTAGTCCACTTAAATTATGCGTGATTAAAACTACGCCTTTATCAGTTTTTTCGACGGTCATTCGACGGTCGTTGTTCTCATCACTTACCTTTGTTGAACTTGGCTCATTACAAGTCTGTGATTCAATTTGATAAAATCTATCCGCATCATAAAACGACCAATTAATTGTCTCGCAAAAGGTTTTTATATATTGCTTTTTAACGTTAATAAGCCTTACAGTGTCTGCTTTAAAAAAAGACCATCGGTG
>JANQTO010000152.1 GCA_030731685.1 Nonlabens sp. | reverse complement strand
ATTACATGCATTCCAGTTCCCACGGCAATACGTGCCACTTCCTGACCTATTCTACCGCAACCTATAATTCCTAGGGTTTTTCCTCGTAGCTCAATACCTTTTGCGTAGGCTTTTTTAAGACCACTAAAATTGCTTTCGCCCTCTAAGGGCATATTTCTATTTGCATCATATAAAAATCTAACGCCGCCATAAAGGTGTGCAAACACAAGCTCTGCAACGCTACCGCTACTAGAAGCTGGTGTGTTTATGACATGTAATCCTTTTTCACGGGCATAGCTCACATCTATGTTATCCATTCCTACGCCACCACGACCTATGATTTTAAGGCTAGGGCAGGCGTCTATAAGTTCTTTACGTGCTGTGGTGGCAGAGCGCACGAGCAGCACACTTATTTGATGCTCGTTGATATAACTCTCTAGTTGCTCTTGTGCGACGTTTACGGTGATAACTTCATAACCAGCAGCTTCTAAGGCTAGTACGCCACTCTTTGAAATTCCGTCGTTTGCTAATACTTTTTTACTCATGATTTATTAATGTGTTGATGTGATAATGTGTTGATTCGGCAATTTGATATTGTGGCAATTTATTGATGTGCTAGTTTGATTTATTTCTGATTTACGTACGGTGCTTGAAAACTTTGATTTTTCCCTTAATTGAGAATCTTTACTTGCAACTGGAATATTGGAATTGAAAATTGGCAATAAAAATTTTCTTCAGGAAATTAGCAATATCCAATAGGTAATTAGAAGCTTTGAATCTCAAACCTTATCCTTTTCTTTCTAACTCCTGCATTGTATCAACTAACGCTTGCACGCTTGCTAGTGGCAACGCATTATACATACTTGCACGATAACCACCTACAGAACGGTGACCATTGAGACCGCTCAAGCCAGCGCCTTTCCATAACGCGTCAAAGGCAGCGGTGTGTGCCTCGTCCTTTAATGAAAATGTAGCGTTCATGGTAGAACGGTCCTCAGCAGCTGCAAAGCCTTGGAACAATTCGTTACGGTCTATCTCGTTATAAATGAGTGCTGCTTTCGCCTCGTTTATTTTCTCAATGGCTGCGATACCACCGTTATTTTTTAACCAGTCTAGTGTTAACATACTCACATAAACAGGAAAT
>JANQTO010000151.1 GCA_030731685.1 Nonlabens sp. | reverse complement strand
GAGTGTAGGAGTGAGCTGCTCATTTTCGATAGACCAAACCTCAGGAGTTAGTTCGAATCGTTTAATGCGTTCCCAGTTACCAAATTTCTCATTGTAGGTATCAACCTCTTCTTGTATACGAGCTATTACTTTAGGGTTTGCGCAAAGATTTTCGGTATTTGTGGACTCGATATTTTTTCTCTTTGCCCAATCGGTTAAGAAATCAAAGTTAGGTTGTATAAAGGCAGCAGGCATTTTTTCACCATCACCTATAACCATTATTTGCTCAATGAATCTGCTTTGTTTCATGGTGTTTTCAATGAGTTGAGGAGCGATGTACTTTCCACCAGACGTTTTGAACATTTCCTTTTTACGGTCAGTGATTTTTAAGAAACCTTCGGCATCTATTTCACCTATATCACCTGTGTGGAAATAACCTTGCTCGTCTATGGCCTCATTGGTTTTTTCTTCGTCCTTATAGTAACCTAACATGCGCTGTGGTCCATTGATGATAATCTCACCATCGGCTGCAATTTTTACGTCTGTATGGTCTAGCATTTTACCAACTGTTCCTATTTTGAAGCCACCATTACGCATATCATTTACACTAATAACTGGGCTTGTTTCTGTAAGTCCGTAGCCTTCCATAACGGGTACACCTGCAGCGTTGAATACACGTGCAAGTCTAGGTTGTAATGCCGCACTACCACTTGCTATTGCTCTTAGGTTCCCACCAAGTGCCTCCTGCCATTTTGAAAAGATTATTTTTTTTGCAATACTTAGTTTTTGCTCGTACCACCAGCCGTTTGCACCATAAGGTTGCCATTCCAAGCCTAATTCTACAGCCCAAAAGAATAGTTTCTTTTTTATACCTGTGAGGTCAGCACCTTTTGCAATGATTTTATCGTATACCTTTTCGAGTAATCGAGGAACTGCACTCATCACTTCTGGTTTAACTTCCTTAAGATTATCTGATATGGTTTCTAGAGATTCAGCAAAGTAAATACCACAACCGGTATAAATGTAGAGATATTGTAGCATGCGCTCGTAAATATGACACACGGGTAAAAAGCTTAATGCCTTAGACTGTCCCAACTCTATAGGCAATCTTTTTTCACTATTTATGGCATTGCTGGCAATATTTTTATGGGATAGCATAACACCTTTAGGGCGACCTGTCGTTCCAGAAGTATAAATAAGCGTAGCAAGGTCATCTTCTTTAATAGCAGCCATACGAGAAACAAGGTCTTCTTGAAGATTTGATGATTCTCCAAGCTCTTGTACTTGCATCCAGCTTTTACATCCAGGTATATCATCAAAAGAGTAGACATCTTTTAAACTAGGAACCTGGTCCTTTATACTCATTAATTTATTATAGACCTCTATATCAGATACAAAAACAAATTTAGACTCACTGTGGTTAAGTACGTATGCATAATCTTCCTCAGATATAGTAGGGTAAATTGGTACATCCTGCGCACCTGTTTGCATAATACCTATGTCCATAATATTCCACTCGGTGCGGTTTACGCTGCATATGATAGCAACCTTGTCGTTCGTAACAACACCAAGCTCCATAAGACCTTTAGAGACAGCTTGCGCTTGGTCTACAAAAGATTGTGTTGAGGTTTGTGTCCATTCACCTTTTACCTTTGTAACGAGTGCGTCTGGTCTTGCATATTTTTCTAACTGATAATATGGGAAATCGAAGAGTCTTTTTAACTCCATAAGAATATTATTTAGGGTTTAACAAAACGCTTATCTCTTCTAAATCTGTAAACAAATCATGCTGTTTAAGAATCAAAATTTCAAACGTAATCGTAAAAATACTGCATTAATTTCTTAAAAATATAAGGTTATAGCTACATTTTATTCATAACGTTTTAGGTCTTTGCATTAATGAGCAATCATCATTAAACACTGACTATTTCATCATTTAAATCGTCTTAAGCATAGATTAATTGCTTACTAGGGTATAAAGGCTATATACCTCCAAAGATGAATTGACTTATTTTTGCGTTAATTACAAAGTATAAGCCATAAATTAACGCTTGCTTTTTCAAATATCTTTTTATGATTATAGAACAATTATACACCGGTTGTTTAGCTCAAGGAGCATACTATATAGAATCAAATGGAGAGGTTGCTATCATTGATCCATTGCGAGAAACTAAACAATACATGGACAAAGCTGCAAAAATCGGTTCTAAGATTAAATATATTTTTGAAACGCATTTTCATGCAGATTTAGTTTCTGGACACGTAACCCTTTCACTAGAAACGGGTGCACCCATTATATACGGACCAACCGCTAAAACAACATTTGACTCTATCGAGGCTATAGACGGTCAGGTTTTCAAACTAGGTGATATTACGATAACAGCACTACACACTCCTGGACATACGTTAGAAAGTACGACCTATTTATTAAAAGATGAAAACGGCAAAGACCACTGTATTTTTAGTGGCGACACCTTGTTTTTAGGAGATGTAGGCCGTCCTGACCTCGCTCAGAAAGGAGAAGAAATGACCGTGGAAAGCCTTGCAGGAATGTTGTATGATAGCTTACGCGAAAAGATAATGCCACTTGCAAACGATGTCATAGTTTACCCAGCGCATGGAGCAGGCAGTGCGTGCGGTAAGAATATGATGAAGGAAACCGTAGATACCTTAGGGAATCAAAAAAAGATGAATTATGCTTTGCGCAGTGACATGACCAAGGAAGAATTTATCAAAGAACTGACCGATGGACTTGAAGCACCACCAGCATATTTTCCACTCAATGTAAAAATGAATAAAGAAGGTTATTCCAGTTTAGAGGATATCTTAAAAACAGGTAGCGTTGCACTTTCACCTAGCGAATTTGAAAACATAGCAACCGTTACAGGTGCCGTAGTACTCGATGTGCGTAGTGCTCAAGAATTTGCACAAGGTCACATACCAAATTCCATTTTTATAGGAATAGATGGAGGTTTTGCTCCTTGGGTAGGTGCACTTATACAAGACACATTGCAACACATCTTACTTGTTGCTCCTGAAGGTCGTGTGGAAGAAACCATGACGCGTCTTTCTAGAGTTGGATTTGATAACACAATAGGATATTTAAAAGGAGGGTTTGACGCTTGGAAAAACGAAGGCCGCGAAGTAGAAACAGTAAACTCCATTCCCGCAAAAGAGTTTGCTGATTCTATGACAAGTGCAAACTATAAGCTACCCGTTTATGATGTACGCAAGCCTGGTGAATATGAATCAGGCCACGTGAAAAACGCATCACTCGCATCTCTAGCAGCACTTAATGAACATCTTGCATCGTTACCTCAAAATCAAAATTTTTACGTGCATTGCGCTGGTGGTTACCGTAGCATGATTGCAGCCTCTATCCTTAAAAATAGAGGAATCCATAACTTCACTGAGGTTCAAGGTGGTTACGGAGCGATTAAAAATGAAGATGTACTTCTAGAAGAAGGAAATGTTCACCCATAAAGAATAGATTTATCGTTTCCTTAAAATATAAAAGCGGCTTTTAACGTAACTTGCGGTAAAAGCCGCTTTTATTATGCAAAGAGATTTACACGACTTACGCAAATCATACGACAAAGACGCGTTAGTCGAGCAAACCGCACCTCAGGAACCCATTGAGTTATTTAACACATGGTTTGATGAAGCTAAACAGCACGAGCTTATCGAAGAAGCAAATGCCATGTCCTTAACGACCATAGGAGTTGACGGATTTCCAAAAAACCGCATTGTACTTCTTAAAGAAATAACTGACAATTCGTTTGTGTTTTATACAAACTACGGTTCAGAAAAAGGACTCGCAATTGAAGGAAACAATCACGTTTGTATCCACTTTTTTTGGCCGGCACTAGAGAGGCAAATCATAATTAAAGCCATTGCGAGCAAGGTTTCAAGAGAACAATCTCAAGCTTATTACAGCAGTCGCCCGAGAGGTAGCCAGCTGGGTGCATGGGCGAGTGCGCAAAGTACCGTTGTAGCCTCTAGGGAACATTTAGAAGCAGAGCTCGCTTATTTTGACCAAAAATATAAGGATGGAGACATACCACTACCAGATTTTTGGGGTGGCTATGCATGTGTGCCCATCAGTTATGAGTTTTGGCAGGGTAGGCCTAACCGTCTGCATGACCGTTTAGTATATGAAAAGAATGAAGAAAAATGGAATATAAAAAGATTAGCACCATAAAATGAAGAAATTAATTTTGGTAAGGCACGGTAAATCTACCTGGGAATATCCAGTGAGAGACCACGACCGCGTATTACTGCAACGTGGTATACAAGACGCTCACCTAATAGGAGAGCACTTAAAAGAACTAGGAATAAAACCAGACCGCGTGTGGACAAGTACAGCGGCAAGAGCACTACAAACAGCAACGCTGGTGACTGAATATGTAGATTACCGTTTGGAGTCACTTGTATTAAAGCGAGACCTGTACACCTTTGAGGAACAACAACTTTTACAAGTTATACGCACCTGTAGTGATGACGTGAATACACTCATGGTATTTTCACATAATCATGGACTTACAGAGCTAGCAAATAGTTTAGGCGACCAGCGATTTGACAACATACCTACCACGGGTGTCGTGGTCATAGAATTTGATACCGAGAGCTGGCAAAATATAAGCAAAGGAGTAAACCGTTTCCATTTGTTTCCTAAGGAATTGAGACCATGAAGAAGTATTTAAATAGAGAGTTAAGCTGGCTAAAGTTTAACGCTAGAGTGCTACAAGAAGCAAGTGATAAAACCGTTCCACTAATAGAACGCCTGCGCTTTTTAGGGATATTTTCAAATAATCTGGATGAGTTTTTTAAAGTGCGCTACGCTACCATTCAGCGTATTTACAGAGTGGGAAAGAATGCTAAAAAAATTCTGGGAGGAATTAGTGCTGGTGATTTATTAAATGAAATTAATGAAGTCGTTAAGCAAGACCAGGCGCTCAGCTTTAAAATCCTTGAAGAACTAGAAGAGGAGTTGCGTTCAGAAAATATCATTTTGGTAGATGAGAAAGAGGTTCTCAAACAGCACGAAGATTACTTACGTACCTATTTTAATGAGAAAATAAGTCCAGCGCTTGCGACCATTATTTTAGGACAAGGGACAGAATTCCCTCACATGCGCGATGGTCTAGGATATCTAGCAGTACGCATGGAAATGCACGAGAAAAATGAGCCCGTCTATGCACTTATAGAGATGGCAAAACACCTCGATCGTTTTGTCGTATTACCACAGTTAGAAAATGACCCTAAACAGTACGTTATTTTGCTGGATGACCTTATACGCTACAGGTTACACTATATCTTCAGTATCTTCGATTATAAGGAGATAGAGGCTCATATGATAAAAGTTACGCTAGACTCAGAACTTGAATTTGATTTAGACTTAAAACGTAGCTTACTTGAAAAAATACGTCGCAGTGTTCACGAGCGCAAAGATGGTGATCCAGTACGATTTGTTTATGATAGGAATATCCATGACAGTACGTTAGCGGTAATCTTAGAAGGGTTGAAAATTGAAGACATAGACTCTACCATTCCTAGCGGTAGGTATCATAACCGTAGAGATTATTTAAAATTCCCAAGCCTAGGTCGTAAAGATTTACTCTACGAAAAACAGGCAACTATAGGTATTAAAGGAGTAAGCATGCGCACTTCTGTAC
>JANQTO010000150.1 GCA_030731685.1 Nonlabens sp. | reverse complement strand
TGCGTTCCTCAACGAGTCTATTTGCTACGTATGTATATAAAACGGTTGCGCCACCGTCAATGGATTTGATAAGATTTTTATTCTTGTCATACTCAAAACTACGGGACACGATGCCTTTACTGTTTAGAACTTTAGCAACGAGGTGTTGTTCATTATAAACGACTTTATCGCCATTTTGACAGGCTATGATACGGCCTGATTTGTCATAAATAAAGCGATTTAAATCATGCACAAGTAGCAATCCATTGGTATCAAAAAAGAAGGTGTTTTTCATTATGACATCGCCCTTAAGTTTATAATGGCTCTTATGGTTATAAAAGCCTACAGGATTATAAGGTGCATGTTCCCAGTCTACTTTTTGGTAAAAGTCTTGTGCTTGTGTGTAGTTCGCTTTCGCGAAAGCGAAAACCATAAAAAACAATAGTAGTTTGTTCATAATCTAACTTATTGAAACAAAATTGCCCTATTCCAAACAGTTTTGAAATAGGGCAATTGCCGTAGTTATTAGATTTTATTGAGTTTATCAGGCAGTGATAACAGCCACGTATTATCTGGGAATTGAGTTCCATTTACTTTTCCATTGCTGTAATAAATGATACGAGTATATACATAACGCAATGTATTAGTAAGGTTAGCCCCTAGCAATTATGCACGATTTGTCCAGTCTAGATGATTGTCATCAATATAGTTTTTCTCAACAATCCATCCATCATAGCGCATTTTAAAATGATTAAATGGATTCTCACTTAGTTCCTTTAGGTCATTCCTTAATCCCATTTTCTTTTTTTGCTTTAGCTAAAAGTTTATCCAGAATTGCCTGTTCCTCATCACGAGCAATTTCTGCCCTTTTACCATCTTTTAAGGTGTAGCTATACAAGTATGCTGTGAATTCTGGTTTTTTATCATAGCCCTCGCCTACTTCTATAGTGGCTAGTTTAAGACCGTCTTTTGTATAATGCGTGAATGTGGTTTTTTTCTCGTCGCCTTTACTATCTGTCTTTATCGCTGACTGTACAAGTCCTTTTTTATACTTGAAGGTTTCTGTACTTAATACCTTATCATCTTTGTCATACAATACATCTTCTACGAGCAGTCCTTTTTTATGTGACTTAATGCGCTTTTGCCATACCTTACCATCGCTGTATCGCTCGTAAATAGTCATGTTAGGAAAATACAAAATCTTATGGCGCTGTGAACCGTCTTCATTGTAATAATCTTCTGTGTCTACTGAGCCGTCTGGGTTGAAGCTGCGTACTATTTTAGGCTCGCAATCTCTATCCTTATTTTTAGTCTCAATGATGGTTACTGGATTTGTTCCCGTGGTTGTGTAGGTGTAGTCATACCTACCATCGGTTTTAGTACCAGTGCGCACGTACATGCGGCTAGAAATGTTGCCGCTAGCATCATATTTAAGATTGTAAGTATCTGTACTGTAGCCGCCGTAGTTTGTATAGTCGGCTATAAGCTTACCGTTTTTAAATTCTAGTTTTTTGTAAACAAATTCTTTCCAGGTATTGTTATGAGGATAGTAGTTTTTCTTTGTTTCTGTTACCAGAGTCGCGTCCATAGGATATGGGTAATCGCTTTGATTTAATGACTGTTGAGCGATGCTGGTTGTTAGACAACTGAATAGCATTAAAGTTAATAGTGTTTTCATGACGTTAGTTTCTAAGATAAAAATGTAATTTGAACTGAATTTTAAAAGTTCACGGCTTAACAAATAGCTTGTAATCCTTAAATAGTCTTGCCATTTACAACACCTGCATTACCGTCTGTAAATCGTATAAAAGCGTTTCCTTTTTCTCTTTTAGTGTATTCAACGGTTTTGCCCATTTGTTCTTTTGTTATTTGAACTTTATCGGTTTCGTACATATAATACTGCTTATCTATAGGATTATAGAAATAAGTAAATTGTTTTAGCTTACCTTTTAAAAACGGCACTTCTAAGTTGCCTAGCATCGCCACAACCACTGGTGAATAACTACCTTGTTTGATAACGAGTGTTGCATCTGACAAGTTTTGAATTTGGTCTTTATAAATAATCACACGAACGGTATCTACTGACCCATTTGCAAGGCGTTTTATCCACGAGCCTTGCTTGTCATATTCATAGGTATAAACCTTAGTTTCAATCTTGCCTTCTTGCCGTTTCATAAGCAACCCATCGCGGTAGGTATAGGTAAACTCATTAACCAGCACCTTGTCCTTATTGTACATTTTTTCATTGATGATTAAGTCTTTACCACTATTTTTATAGGTGTAGTTTGTGGTGTATTCAAAGGTAGGACTGGTATCTACCTGTTTTATAACCCTACCTTTTGCATCATAAGTAACGACGCTAGATCTGTCATTTTCTTTGCTGGTTAAAACCCTACCATTTTTATCGTAGGTGTAAAAAGTAATGGTTGCTTTACCACGGTAGTAACTCTGTTTACGTATAATGTTCCCATTATCCATAACATAATACACGCCTTGATATTTTGCGGCGTCATTTACGTCTTCAAAAACATTTTCTTTTATCTCAAACCCCTTATCGTCGTACCAGTTATTACTTACGGTTGCGACTTGCCCTTTAATACCCGCGTTGCTGCTCACGTGGTTTCGAGCATATTCACTCATAGGGTTAAGCGGTGCATTTTTCCAATCGTGTAACTGGGCTTGTGCGGTATACGCTTTCGCGAAAGCGAAACAAACCAAAAGCCATATAACATTTTTCATAATCTCTTATTTATATACCAAAATTGCCCCATTCAAACCATTACTGCAATAGGGCAATTGCCTTAATTATAGCTTGAGCTCCTTGATTTAATTTGAGGTTGCGCCCTTGTAGGAACTGATTGTTTGTCTGGAACGCGTTTTCACAAAGGCTTTTTGCTCTGCGGTAAGTAAAGCGAGAAATGCGCCTACATCAATAGAACGCGGCATATGAAGAGCAATTTGATAAGCAGCTTCTTTATCAACGGGATATACTTCCTTAAATAAAGAGGCAAACATGTCCACTCTTAAAGTTGCTGCCATACCTTTTGCGATGAGCGCATCGTCCATTTCTTTGAGAATGGTTTTTGTTTTACTCTTGGCATCTGTATCTTTTTGGGCACTGATTAGTCTTTGGGCATTTTGTGATAATGACGCATTACTGATTGTTGTGGAGCTGTTAGTTGTTTCATCTTTAACATAGGTTTGTCCCGTGTGTTTTTCTAAAGTCTGAATGGATGGTCGTGGTAACTTGTCATAGTTTGCCAGATAAAATACTGGTTTATCATGTACATATATATGAGCGTTACCAGCTTTATCTACGTAAAATTTATAATCGGTATTAGGGATAAAATTCCCATTTGTGTAGGGAACAATGCTACCAGTGTCAGTAATTTTTAAATAGTCATTTTTACCTACAGGTGTAAAGG
This sequence comes from Nonlabens sp., assembly GCA_030731685.1. Classification (GTDB taxonomy): domain Bacteria; phylum Bacteroidota; class Bacteroidia; order Flavobacteriales; family Flavobacteriaceae; genus Nonlabens. The sequence continues at coordinate 2,273 of JANQTO010000150.1, read as the reverse complement.
TTTTATATTTAATCTCTTTAGAAATTTTATTATCTACAATTACAGATTTTCCCAACTTAGGCAAGTAAACCAATCGTTTATCAGGTGCTATTGTTTTGCTGATATAGTCTTTATCTGGATACAAAATCTTTCCTTCATAATAATAATAAGCCGTAAGTCCATCTTTATAGTGTGCTATAAAATCTACTGAGGTCCCTATTTTTTGGGCTAGCACGGGCTGTTCTAGAGGTGCAGTTTTGTAATTATACACTACATAGAAGTGTTTATCATAAAAAATAAATAAATCCTCCTTAGTTACATCTGTATCTAGTAGTGTAGCTGATGTAATTATTTTTTGGTTTTGTATGAACAGAAATTCCTCATTTGTGATGGGTTTCACATAAAGCGGTAGGTTGTCTTTAAATTGCTCACGTCCTTTATCAGCTTGCGCGCTTGCTTTTTTGAGTGCTTCATTTTTATAAGGACTTGCTGTATGAAGTTGGTCATCAGGTAAATTGTGATATCCCTTTAGGACTAGAATGGGCTTACCGTCATAAATGACAACAGGTTCATCATTTTGAGTGTACTGAAAGGCACCTATCTTACTATAATCTAGAATTTTACCATTTTTGATAATTACTACTGTTGACTTAGCGCTATTCTTTCCATAAAAAGCAATTTCACCTTCGTACTTTTTTGCTGGGGTAAACGTATTGCTGGAATTTTTATAGTTCTTAACGAGATAATGAATAGCATTTATGGTATCAGACAAGTAATAATCATCGCCAAAATTAATATGCTTTAGATTCTTTGGAGTTTTATTTCCGTCTACCAAAAGAACAAGATTATCCTTATATTGAAATAATGATTCAGAACCTGCACTTACCTCAACAGCCATACCTTTGGTACCTTTATCTGAGTATGATGCAAATGCACCATCATTGTAGTAATACCTAGAACCTAAATCTAAATAGTACAATGCTCCATTACCTATTGCACGCCCAGGATTCATATGCTTAGTCATATATTGATTGCTTGTTTTTACAAAGGGAAAAAAAATGTCTGCACCCTTTACTGCTGGATACTTTTCCCAGTCTAGTTTTTTGTTGCGTATAATAGCATCTATATCATTGTAGTAAACGAGCTCACGGGTTCTTGGCTCTGAAGCATGTCCAGGATTTATGGTTTTTTCTTCAATCCAATTTCCTTTACTATCAAATATATATGACCTGGTTATAAGCTTCTCATCATTCCACTGTCGGCTTATTTCTAAGCCATTTTTAAATTGCTGTTTAAGAATGCTGTTGCGTTCTTTTGAATCTTTAATGGTAGTTACTATGTGTAAAACATCTCCAATCTGGTTATAGCTATAACTGCTAGCCTCATTAGGTTTAGTCCCGTCCAGTCTAATGGATTTCTTTTCAATAAGCCTTTTTTTAGAGTCATAGGTATAGGTATACGTCCAGAATTGATTTTTTTCTCCTATTAAACATTTGTTTGCATTGTATTCAAAGTACGTGGGATTTTCAGAAAAAGATGGTTTTTCTACGGTAATGAGACCATTTTTCATTTCAGTATACGCCCATTTATTTTTTATAGCTTCTTGCAAACTATAGCTACTTGCCGCATATTTTAATTTCCCATCTCTTTCATAGCGTGCGTATTCAACTGCATACACTGACCCATTTACATTAATGGCTGCAAGCTCATGTGCATATGGTCCCACGGGATTTAAAGGTGCATTTACTTTATCTATGAATACTTGTGCTTGTACGGTGTACGCTTTCGCGAAAGCGAAACAAACCAAAAGCCATATTGCATTTTTCATAATCTCTTATTTATATACCAAAGTTGCCCCATGCCAACCGTTACTGCAATAGGGCAACTGCCTTAAATAAAAAAACGAATCCTACTATGAATCAAATATGAGTAAAAGCACGAAGGAAGTAAATGCAATGAACAGCGCGGCACCCTGCAACCACCATGTGGTTTTGAGAAGTTTTGATGTGCCAGAAGCCCGATATCCTAAATATGCTAGCACTACAGAAACTATAAAAAATGGCAGGCATATAAACATGATGGCATAGTACAACCATATCCAAGCAGTGAGCATGGAATAGACTGCAAGCACCAACGCTGGTATTACAAACCATTTGTGGCGACTCGCTGGATTTTTACCAAGCAATACTCCTAATATCCAACCCACGATTACAACACTTAAAGCCGTGCCCCAAGTCTTTATAAAAAAATCTAATTCCGCATTATTCATAGGTTATTTTTTAAGGTGCAACGTC
>JANQTO010000149.1 GCA_030731685.1 Nonlabens sp. | reverse complement strand
ATCGCGTCCCATCACTGCGGCATATGCTTTTGCACCATTCATAATCGCGATGGACGCACGTGGTGACGCTCCTAAATAAAGGTTGGCATTATTACGGGTATTCAAAACGATTTGGGCGATGTATTTTATCAAGTTGTCCTCAATAATGACGCTACGCACGATGCCTTGGTACTTTTTCACATCGGAAGCGGTGAGTACTGGCTTTACCAACTCTTCTGGATTACCATCTTTGCGCTCATGATTGTCCTGCAAAATCTGAATTTCTTGTTCTAGATTTGGATAATCTACATTGATTTTAAAAAGAAAACGGTCCAGTTGTGCTTCAGGCAATCTGTACGTACCTTCTTGTTCTACCGGGTTTTGGGTAGCAAATACGAGGAAAGGCGCGTTCAAATCATATTCCTTCCCGTCAATGGTAATTTGGCGCTCGGCCATGGCTTCAAAGAGTGCTGCCTGTGTTTTGGCAGGTGCGCGGTTAATCTCATCTATCAAGATGATATTTGAAAATATAGGTCCTGGCTTAAACTCAAACTCGTTGTCCTTCATAGAAAAAACAGAAGTTCCTAAAATGTCCGACGGCATGAGGTCTGGCGTGAACTGAATCCTAGAAAAGCCAACATCCATCGTACGAGCAAGTAACTTTGCAGTTACCGTTTTTGCAACTCCTGGAACACCTTCTATAAGCGAGTGCCCGTTTGCAAGTATGGAAACGATGAGTAAATCTATCATCTCGTCCTGCCCTACGATTACCTTGCGCAATTCTGTTTTGATTTGATATACCGCTGCCGATAGTTTGTCTAAGTCCAGTCGGTTTTTGAATGCTAGGCTTGTTGTTTCCTCTTCTAGTTTTGGTGTTGCAGTTGGGTTTTCTGTTTCCGCTTTCGCGAAAGCGTTATCTCCACCATCCTGCTGCGGTTGTTGTATAAACTGCTCTTGAGCCGGCACTTGTGGTTGCTGGTCTTGTGGATTCATATTTGTATTCTCTTCCATAATCTATTCTTTTAAGAACGCTTCTAGCCTGGCGTTGAGTTGTTTTAATTGAGCCTGATTGTGCGGGCCGTCGTTGCGCAATAATTTAATGGTATTGATAAGGGTAGTCGTTTCTTCTAGGGGTTTCACGGCTTTAACCGCAAGTTTGTTGATAAATGCCTGGTCCAGTTTTGTGGTATCGAGATACATGGTCGTGCGCACCCGTTCCAGAAAAAAGTTTATCTTCTTGTGAATGATACCTGTATAATCACCACTTTGAAAATGCAGATTTCCAATAGTTCTGGTAAATGAAACAGTACTGTTTTCTAATGGTTTCACCACAGGAATAGCACGCTGCTCTCGTTTTGCCTTAAATACAAAGTAAAATAATATAGCTGCCAGCGTGAGGTACCAAGCCCAGCGCAGCGCATCCTGACTTAGAATATATCGCATGGGTGATGTGATGACGCGCTTTCCAGACTTGCCATAATTATCTACGTAGACTGGCCCATCATTGAGGTAAGAAAGCGTTTCTGCGACATACTGCTCCTTACCTGGTTGGAGCATGTAGTAGTTTGTAAACGCAATTGGGTTAAGATGGTAATAAATGGCACCTTTACCTACTTTTACCTCCACAAAATTTACCTGCGGTACTTTACGGTTTTTGGATTTTTCTAGTGCGGCTAGTACCAGTTTGTCCTGAAAAGTCTCTATAGTGTCATTCTCTTTTTTAGTTTTACCCACTACATTTTCAAATGCTGATTTTATTGGATTGAACGGCAGTACCTCGCCTAGTACTTTGGTACGGGTAGAATCGTAGTTTGTAAAATAGGAATACATACTGCCACGGGTGTACACGTAACTGCGATTCTTGAAGGATTTATTACTGAGACGCACGCGCACGGTGTCTTCTTCGTAATATTCATAGACGTAATTTGACTCGAGTTTCAGGGAATCTGCCAGGAAACCTGACGTGCTTTTACTGGAAACAAAAAGTTTGTTTCCGCGAGCTACGTAGTCTAGGATGTCGTCCACCTCGGCACTATCAAAACCTAGGTAATCGTTGATAAATAGGTAGTTTGAGTTTGTGTCCTTTTTGTGTTCCTTTAAAAATGAAATAGGGTCATTTTCTACTTTTTCTACCTTGTGCGGTTCAAAAAGTTCGTCAAGTTCTTCATAGAGCACATATGCACCAAACGGAATTTTGTCTGTCGTTGTATAGCTTTCTGTCCAGTTAAGCGGCTGCGGCGTAATCATCTCCAGCACAAGAAGTAAAAGCACTAAACCGCCAAGCAGGTATAATAGTAGTTTTGATTTTTTAGTCATTATACGGCAGTTTTAGCTAATTGATTAAACTGCTCCATGGCTTCTTCGTAACTGTTGTGTTCTATGGGGAACTCACCATACCAAACATAGTCATAAATGCGCGATACGTTTTTAAATTGTTCTTTAACGGTCTGGGTTTTAATCTCCCGATAATAATCAGCACTTGTTTTTTGAAAATCCCAGTCTATAACTGCTTTACTACTTAATGCTTTAAGCACATTGAGATACTGGTATCGCAATGCGTTTCTATAATTACCTTGCTCCAGACTTTCTTTTATAAATGCTTCTAAATCTATGTCCTCTATGTGTTCTTCTTCTAAATTTACCACTCCAGTAACCTTAGATTCCTTGCCCAATACCTTAGAAAAACCTTCACTGCCCACGAACCTTATGATTACATAAAGCACAACAACTCCTATGATAAAGTAAAAAACATAGGTGATAATTTCTATGGTTAGCTTTGAAAATGTAAACCCAAAAATATCGGATAGACTTTCTAATAGCCAACTAATAAAACGCGACAAGAAGTTGTCCTTGCCTGTTTTTGCAACACGGTTGTAATTATAAGCTGGTCCGCTGTAAGACTCCTTTAGGTTTTTGTCAAAATTCCTACTTGCTATTTCCAGCGTGTCATAGTTGCGCCCAAGCGTGTCAACAATAACGACAGGTTGCCTTTCTATGTCAGGAATCATATTTTCCAGCTGTCCTGTGACCTTAAAAAAGGACAAGAACATGACGATGCTTAAAAGAGTGTACTTCAAACTGCTCATAAGTGTTCTCCTAGTTTACGTATGCGCGTTTGTAAATACACATTATACTTCGTTTCATGCAAATTCAGATACAGATAACCGTACATGAACATGATAAGCAAAAATGACAGAATTGTAGTTATGGAATTGATTGCATAAAATACAAAGCTGATGGCTTTGATGTAAATATCTTCTTGGAGTTCTACATTGTCAAGTGTAGAATTATAACTTATAATACCGATGATGGCGCCCGGCAACAATTGAAAAAGACCAAAAAGCACCTGTATGATTATAGCAGTTAACGAAGCAACACCTACGGCTTTCCAGTAATTTGAAAAGAGCAATTGCCAGCCACGTCCTAAAGAACTTACCGGTGACAGGTCCTCATGATACGTATAGGCAAAAATGCTAAGACCTATCCATGTTAAAAAGCTGAATGCTATAAGCAAGAAAACAAAAATACCCAATAAAGGTATAATCAAACTAATGACAGCAACGATGAACGTAGGCAATAGCGCAATAGCAGCAAGTACCAAAATAAGCAACACACCTCCTATTTTTTTAAAGGCTAGTTTAAATATTTCACCACCCGTTATATTATTATGCTGGTAACGCTCATATTGTCTCATGTAAATTCCAGCAAGACCAGCATTAAAGGCAATCATTAACATATAACTGAGCATCATTACTATGACACCCAGCGTTTGATAGTCTTCGTTGTTTTGCTGAGAGTAATCTACATAACCACCTATATCGCCAGAGCTCAATGCTATCAACCCTGCAATACCGTCAGATACAAGATAATTATACAAGAAAAATATAAGAATAAACACGAAGTTGTAACTGATAAAAATACTCAGCAGGTTCGTATGATTTCCCTTCAAGAAATCTACAAACGCCGTTATCACTCCACTAAAATCCCTACGCAATCTAGGCTCGACGTACTTGCTCATGCGCTCTTTTTAGTAGTTGAGGATAAAAGCCATAGTACCATACGATGAGAACGGCACTTGCTATCACTATAGCATAATTGACAATGGCTGGCATAAATGCATAACGCGTAATAAAACCTTCTATAAAACCGGCGACAATAAATAAGGGAACTGTGCTCAACATTATTTTAAGGCCATCTTTTGCGGCCTTGATAAAGCTATACATGCGTGTATGTGTTTTTGGAAACAGCAACCCGTTACCCATAACTATTCCTGCCGCACCACAAACGACGATAATAGAAAGTTCTATGGTACCGTGTAACATTATTACACGCCAGGATTCAAAGCTCACACCTTCTTGATAAAACATCGTGAAAAATGCACCGACCATAATACCGTTGTTAAAAATCACATAACCTACAGCCAGCGAAGTAAATATGCCAAATATGAAACAGACCATACCTACCCTAATATTATTAATAGTAATGGCTAGAAACATGTCTCCTTGACCCATGGTTTGATAGATGGCAGTAGGATTACCAGCAGCTATGTTTTGCAGTGTTTTATTAACATAAGCGTCACCCAAAATAAGCCTAACAAAACTATCATCATTAAGCGTGCTTATAGTTCCTATCAAGACTGCAAGAAAGAAAATACCTATTGCATATAAAAACTCACGCTGGTATCCTGAAAAGAACAACGGAAAATCTGTTTTAAAAAAGCCAACGATGCTGCGCTTGCTTTCTTTTTTATTTACATAAATTTTCTGATGCGCTTGACTCGCAAGCGAATTTAAATAACGTAATGTATTAGAATTTTTATAATATGTTTGCGCGTAAGCAAGGTCATTAGTGAGCTGAATGTAAAGCGCCGACAAGTGGTCTGGGTTTATTTTCAGATTACTGTCCATAGCATGCTCAAATGCAATCCATTTTTCCTTATTTTGCTTCACAAAAGCGGCCTCGCGCATACTATCTTTGTTTAAGGATATAAACTTATAACACTATGTCTAATACTGCAATTAATACTGCACAAAATGTTACCATTGAATATGAATATGCTGGTTTAGGTAAGCGCATTCTTGCATTCCTTATAGATTTAGTCGTTTTTGCGATTTATTTTATTTTTTTATCGCTCACGGTCTACAAGGCGCTTCAATATGTAGATGTAGGCGGCGTGTTGGGTATAGAGCAATTATCTACCATTCCTGTATTCACGTATACATTATGGAGTCATATTATTTTTAATGGTCGCACCGTAGGTAAGTTTGCCATGGGAATTAAAGTAATTAAAGACGACGGCTCACCAGTGCACTGGTCAGATTTCCTTTTAAGATGGATTTTTAGGCTCGTAGACATCTTTGCCACCACAGGTGCATTGGGAATTGTGACCATAATATTAACCGATAAAAATCAGCGACTGGGCGACCGTGCTGCGCAAACAATTGTGATAAACACTCGTAAAAGCGCGCGCGTTTCTCACCTTATTCTGGTAGATTCTGAGCCAGACTATACGCCCACATTCCAAAGCGTGCACATGTTCAATGATGAGGACATCAATAATATAAAGGACATTTATCGCCTTGCCGAAGAAAGCCGCGATTATAGAACACTAAACGCATTGCGCCAGCGTGTAGAAGGTTTGCTTAATCTAAAATCAGATTTACGCGATGGACCATTCATAAGAACTATCATGAAAGACTACTCAGCCT
>JANQTO010000148.1 GCA_030731685.1 Nonlabens sp. | reverse complement strand
GTTCCCGTATGCCGTAACTTCTACGACATTTCCCTGTCGGTCTATTTTGAACTGTACCTGTATTTTTTGTTCACCAATTAAATGTAAATCATTAGTTAAACCCGTGTTGAAGTTAGAGCCTACATGTTGTGAGATGCTTTTAGCCATGCAACTTTTGCGTTCGTTATTATTATTGACAGATTCACATCCAGGATAAACAGGTACAGTTTCAATTACTGCAAATGCGGCCGTTTCTTCTTTTTCACTCTCAGTCTTAGTGGTTACATCGTTTTTGTTATTAGCTTCTTTTTCTTCCTTTTCTTTTTCAAGCTTTTCTTTTTCAATACGTTCTATATGATACAAACAGCGGTCTGAGGCCTGTTGTAAAATATTTTTTAATTCGGTGCCTGTCACGGGCGGTAAAGCTAGGTTATAGTGTGTGTAGGCAGTTGCGTAATCTTTAGATGCGTAATGTATGTTTGCCGTAATTATATTTAGTGCGCTCACGTAAGCATTATCCTTTCTATAATCTCGTGACAGTTTTTTTGTTAATTCAAGCGCTGCGACTTTATCGTTTATGGCTAACAATTTTTGAAGCTGTTTATAGTCTGTTGAGGCAAACATATTTTGCACTATTGATTTGCTTTCGGTACTTCTGGGTTTTTTGAGTTTTTGTGCTTGAAGATTTGTTGATATGCAACAAATTATAAAGGAAAGTAAAAACAGTTTTTTCATAAGATGTTATTTGTAATCTTTGAAAATTACATAACTACTTTAAATAAAGCGTGTTAATTAGGCATTAAATTTTTTGACAGGTATTTAATACGTAGCCTTGGGATTTTCTATTGTTGACTGTCACAAAGCTAACCTTTTGATACACTATATTTGTGGAATATGGCAGGAAATACATTTGGAACCTTATTTAAACTTACGACCTACGGCGAGTCACACGGCGTTGCTATCGGTGGAATTATAGACGGCTGTCCAGCAGGGCTAGAGCTTGATTTAGATGCGGTTCAACGAGATTTAGACAGGCGCAAACCTGGACAAAGTAGGGTGGTAACGCAGCGCAAAGAGTCAGACACTGTGCAATTCCTATCTGGGATTTTTGAAGGTAAGACTACTGGTACACCCATAGGTTTTCAAATCGT
>JANQTO010000147.1 GCA_030731685.1 Nonlabens sp. | reverse complement strand
TTTAAAAGGTTCTTTTAACAGACCTTGAGCTATCATAAAATCCTGACGTATGCGTAAACTACCAAGGCTCACGTGACCTTTGAGAATCTCACCAGTTCTCGGGTCTATCACGCTACCGCCATAACTCCAGCCACGAGTACTGCGGTGTACCCATTGAATGACATTGTAACGTAAATCCATAGGGTCTGCACCTTCAGGCAACATTTTTACCTGAAATGCATTTTTATAACCTGCACTGGTAAAAGCATCGTTCCACCATGCTGCACCTTCTAGCAGCGCTGTTCTTACGGGTTCTGGTGTTCCTGGGTCTAGGTAATAAACAATCGGCTCCACTGCTTCACTAATTGCAACAGTAGGGTCTTTTTTCTCCAGTCTGTGTCTGGTAATAAATCGTTTCGTTATGTCTTCATCTACAGGCGCGCTGTAATCCATATAGCTTGTATAGAACGAACCAGATTGCGGATGAAAAACCCGTGGCTCGTATCCTTTCTCAGGTAGTTCCACAAAACTGTGATGTTGGATAACGGTAATAGCAGTTGGGTCTGGCGCTACACTGCGCACATTGCGACCTGTAGGCGTGCCCGTAAAGGTGAGCATCGCTTCAAACTCGGTATTTTTAGGAAACGATTTTGTGTTTTCCATCCACAAAACGCTTCTAGTGGCGTCTATTTTATAGGTACCTTCTTTTCGTGCTTTTAATCGTTCTACGATACCATGTGCATCTTCCAGTAAAAATGGTGTGAGGTCTATGGTGTAGGTCGTTCCTTTGGTTTCTTTAATGGTAAAACCATATAAAACCGACCTGGCAAACGCTTGTTCTACTGACTTTCGCTCTTGCACATTATCGCTAGTTGCACGGTAAGAAAGGTTGGGCTGCACGAGCAGTAATTTATTACCGCTCTTCATCCATTTTACTACAACGCCATCTCCTAGCTGACCGCGGTCCAGTCCTATGTCGTTAGAACCCAAACCTGTCGTGAGGCTATGGACATATAAAAATTCCGTGTCTAGTTGCGAGACTTCTAGGTCTATGGTTCCTTTATCCTCGTTATAGGTAAAATTGTAATAGCCTTTTTGAGATTGCGCTTTCGCGAAAGCGAATACAAAACAAACACTCAGCACACTTAAAAGCAACTTTTTCATAAGCTTAGTTTAAGTGATAAAGTTACGGTAAAAGTGAAGAGCAAAAAGGAATTTATGCTCGTTTAGTCGTCCTTGCGATAGGATTTTGTCGCCTCAAAAATGGCATCTAGTATAGCTATATCTACCTGTTCTAGTGACAGACCGCGGCGTTTCATAACCACATCAGCGACCTCATAAGCCTTATTCGTCTTATAGGTCATGGTGCCTTGTGGTCCACCCCATACAAAGGACGGAACAAAATTACGAGGGTAGCCAGCTCCATAAATGTTTGCGCTCACGCCCACAACTGTTCCCGTATTGAACATGGTATTGATGCCGCATTTAGAATGGTCACCCATCATTAAGCCACAAAACTGCAAGCCCGTTGGTGCAAAACGACCGGTTTCATAATCCCAAAGCTTGACCTCAGCATAATTGTTTTTGAGGTTACTCGTGTTTGTGTCTGCACCCAAATTGCACCACTCACCTATCACAGAATTTCCCAAGAAACCTTCATGACCTTTATTTGAATAGCCAAAAATTACCGAGTTATTTACCTCACCGCCTATTTTTGAATGTGGTCCTACGGTGGTAGGTCCATAGACTTTGGTCCCTAGTTTTGTCGCGCTGTGCTCGCAAAGAGCAAATGAACCGCGTATGAGCGTGCCTTCCATTACCTCAGCATCTTTACCTATATATATACAACCTGTTGACGCGTTGAGTGTCGCAAATTGAAGCACGGCGCCTTCTTCTATAAAGATACGCGATGCGTTTAAAGCCTGAACAGTCTCAGGAATGGGCTGGCTGGTTCTACCTGCGGTAATGAGGTCATAGTCGGCCTCGAGGGCTTTGCCGTTTTTAGAAAAAATATCCCACGTATTAAAAATACCATCACAATCGCCATTGAAATGTACTTGTTCCAGCGTTTCTATAGCAACCTGAGATGTTGATGCGCGATAAGCGATAAGAATCTCATTATGTACTAACTGCTGCCCTAATTCCAATTTATTTATGGCCTCGCAGAGAGCTGCTGTGGCAAATAGGTTCCCTGCAATCACTACATTATCTGTAGTTTCTTTTAGCGGATATTTAGTCTGTAAATAGTCTTGGGTCAAGAAACTAACTTGCGTATCTAAATGCTTTTCCCACTTTTCTTTAAGGGTAAGTATACCGCAACGCAATTCACTGGTAGGTCGCGTATACGTAAATGGCAACAGGGCATTATGCTTTTGGAAATCGGCTAAAATATAGTTCATAGATTCATCTGGTTGTAAAGAACAAAGGTCGTTAAAATTTAGGTTTCAAAAAACAGCAGCGAGGTCGCACCAAAGCGTTTTGTTCTTTACATTTACACAATGGCACAAAAAAAGTCCTTGATAATCGCAGCGGCGGTACTTGTTGCGCAACTCTTACTTTATTACTCGTTGCGTTCTTTTCCTGCATTTATAGAACGCTGGTACAGCACGGGAATCTATCCATTTATTGCCAAAACCATGCGGTATGCACTGGGCTGGATACCATTTTCCATAGGCGATGTAGGATATGCAGTCTGTATAATTTTAGTCTTAAGATGGTTATGGATTAGTAAGAAGGGTTTGATTACGCTTTCGCGAAAGCGATATCTCCAATTTCTCACCACGCTCAACGTAGTCATTGCATTGTTTCAGGTCTTGTGGGGTTTTAATTATTACCGTCAACCACTGCACGTTACATTAAACAAGTCACAAACCTACACGCTGGACCAACTTAAACGTACTGTGAACGAATATGTAGCGGTATCTAACCAATTACATGCCAGCTTGCAACCTATAGACTCACTACCGGTAACATTCACGCGCTCACAAGCCGAATTATTTGAAATCGCCGCGCCAGCATTTGAAAAAGTACCACAGCAGGAGTTGCGCATCTCCATGGGACCGACGAGTATCAAAGAGTCCTTGCTCACGCTACCGTTGAGTTATATGGGTTACGGTGGCTACCTAAACCCGATAAGTGGCGAAGCGCAAACAAATGGCTACATCAATTTCTATAAAGCTCCTGTACTTATTTTACACGAAATGGCGCACCAGCTGGGTTATGCCAAAGAAAACGAGGCAAATTTCATCGCTATCAACGCAGGTAAAGTGCACAGCGACCCTTATTTTCAGTACAGCGCAAACGTATTTGCTCTGAATTATTTGCTAGGCGAGCTTGCGGCAAACGATATGGAAGCATTTGAAGTGGCAAAAGCAAGCATGCGACCAGGAATTCTTGCAAATTATAGAGAACTACGCACGTTTTGGCAACAATATGAAGGCGTCATCGAAGACGTTTCACAGGCTACCTATAATCAGTATCTCAAGGCAAACAATCAGCCAGGCGGCATGCAAACCTACAGTTACGTTGTGGCGTTACTGGTAGCTTCTGAATGATTAATGTTTAATGACTATTGTCGAATGAATAATGCTTAATTTTTAATATTGAACTTCATGAAACTTGAGCTAAAAGTTTTTAATGCAATAACTCACAATATCGTTAGAATCGTTTAATTTATTAAAGTTCACTACAAAACTGCGACCGCGACTGAGACTGAGACTGCAAACTGCAAACTGCAAACTGAGACTAAAAACTAACCTCAATTAAAAACAAACTCACCAACTCACCGACGCAAAAACTCATCCCAAAAAACCTATCTTTATACCCTTATCAAAAACAATTTCATGAAAAAACACCTAATTATTTTACTACTTGCATGTGGTATTGCTCAGGCGCAGGAATATTTTCCAGTGAGTGACGATATAAGCGCAGTGAGCACCACGGTGCGCGCGATAAAAAATGCAACCATTGTCACAAAACCTGGAACGACGCTTAAAAACGCAACTATCCTTATCAAAAATGGTAAGATAGAAGCCGTGGGCAGCAATGTAACCATACCCCAAGGTGTGGTTGTGATAGATGGTACAGGACTTTTTATTTACCCGTCGTTTATAGAATCTTATAGCGATTTTGGGATGAAAAAGCCTGAACGTGCAGAACGTGGTGGTTCTACCCAGTGGGACGAAGGCCGCAAAGGTTACTATTGGAACGACCACATACGAGCGGAACAGCGCGCTATAGATGGATATAAATATAATGATGACGATGCTAAAAAACTGGTAGAAGCAGGATTTGGCGTTGTGCAAACACACATGCCAGACGGTCTTGCACGTGGAAACGGTTTACTCGTTACACTCAATACAGACAGCGACGATTCTGAGCGCATGCTCAACCTTATGAGCGGTAATTTCTATAGCTTCCAGCGCAGTGTGCAAACTGCACAGGTCTACCCTACTTCACTTATGGGAATGACTGCAGTCCTACGTCAAGCACATTTTGATGCAGACTGGTACTCAAAAGGATTTGCAAAAAGTAAAGATTTAACGCTTGAAGCCTTGCAGTCTAAAAAGGCATTGGTACAATACATTGACGCTGGCGAAAAGAAAAATGTACTGCGTGCTGACAACCTGGGTGACCGTATAGGCAAACAGTTTGTAATCATAGGCGGTGCAGACTCTTACGAGATGATAGACGATATTAAAGCGACAAACGCATCGTTAATCATCCCAGTAAACTTTCCGGATGCTTATGATGTTACTAACCCATATCAAGAATGGTACGTAAACCTATCTGATATGCGTGAGTGGAAACAGGCGCCATCTAATCCTATGGCACTTAATAAGGCAGGTATAAACTATGCTATTACAACAGACGGTCTTAAAACACCAGACCTGTTAATGGCTAAAATCAAAAAAGCAATTCAATACGGCCTTACTAAAGACCAAGCACTTGCTGCACTAACCACACAACCTGCACAAATCATAGGAGCATCTGCCAGTATAGGTTCCCTTGAAAAAGGTAAGCTTGCAAACTTCTTAATCACATCGGGTGAGCTGTTTGAAGAAGACACTAAGATTTACGAAAACTGGGTACAAGGAACTAAATATGTAATCAAAGACCGAAGTGTTAAAGATATAGACGGCACGTACACCACTATGGTGAACAACATGCCGTATAGTTTTAAAATTTCAGGTAGTGGAAAATCTATCGAGGTAAAAACAGATAGCATCAAGCTAGGCTCTAAAATCGACTACAAATCTGACTGGTTAACAATTACAACATCACAAAAAGACGCCGAAGAAAAAACCTTTACAAGATTTGTTGCTTCTATAAATAGTAGTTCTGACAATATCACTGGCACAGCATATCTACCTTCTGGAAACTCGGTTGCTTTCACGGCTACAAAATCTACCGCTGAGGCTGAGGAAGAAAAGAAAGACAAGGAAGATAAGGAAAAGGACACTCCTATTACACTAGGAAAAATGACATATCCAAACATAGGTTTTGGAAATGATAAAAAACCTGTGGCCGAGAGTGTACTCTACAAAAATGCAACCGTGTGGACTAACGAGAAAGATGGTATTCTTAAAAACACTGACGTACTTGTCGTAAACGGTAAGATTTCACAAGTAGGTACAAATTTAAAAGCGGGCAATGCAAGAGTTATTGACGCAACCGGTAAGCACCTTACTAGTGGTATCATAGACGAGCACAGTCATATTG
>JANQTO010000146.1 GCA_030731685.1 Nonlabens sp. | reverse complement strand
CAGCTTGATAGCAGAGTAGGTTGTATTCACCGATTGTCCACCTGGACCAGTAGAAGTAGTGCGTTCTATACGCACTTCACTCATGTCCAGTTGCACGTCAAATTCCTCTGCTTCTGGTAACACCATTACCGTTGCAGCACTCGTGTGAACACGGCCTTGAGTTTCGGTTTGTGGTACGCGCTGTACGCGGTGCACACCAGCCTCAAACTTGAGCGTTCCATAAACGTCCTCGCCGTTTACTTCAAAAATTATTTCTTTGAATCCGCCGCTAGTACCATGGCTTGTGTCTACCACATTTGTAGACCAGCCTTTAGACGAGCAGTATTTTTCATACATGCGGTACAGGTCACCAGCAAATATACTTGCCTCATCGCCACCCGTTCCAGCGCGTATTTCTACTAGCGCGTTTTTAGCATCTTCTTCATCCTTTGGAATGAGCAATGTGCGTATGGCGTCTTCTAGGGCTGGTATAGCGGCTTTTGCTTCCTCTAGCTGCATTTGCGCCATTTCGGCCATGTCCTTGTCGCTGCCGTCGGCTAGGATTTCCTCAGCTTCTTTCAGGTTATCGGTTACAGTAATATATTCTTCACGCTTATCCATCAACCTTTTAAGGTCTTTATATTCCTTGGTGAGCGTTACGTAACGTTTTTGGTCAGCGATGATATCTGGCTGAATTATCAGGTCATTTACCTCGTCAAAACGGTTTTTTACAATGTTTAATTTGTCTAGCATGGATACTTTAAAAGTGATGCGAAAATAAGGAAATTATCGCAGTAAATAGGTATATTGTTGTGATGAATAAAGAGCACAAACTTGGTCTAGGCGGCGGCTGTCACTGGTGTACCGAAGCCGTGATGCAAGTCGTTCCTGGCATTATTCAGGTTGACCAAGGTTATATTGCATCGGTAACACCACACGAGCGGTTTAGCGAGGCTGTACTGGTAACCTACAATGATGCTGTAGACTTAGAACTGCTCATCGATATCCATTTGGAAACGCACGCTTCCACAGTAAATCATTCCCGCAGAAACTATTATCGCAGCGCTATTTATTGTATGGATGATGCTCAAATAGCTGCAATACGGATTGTGGTGAGCTCGCTTTCGCGAAAGCGAAATAAAGAATACATTAC
>JANQTO010000145.1 GCA_030731685.1 Nonlabens sp. | reverse complement strand
GCAAAAGATAGGGCAGACCGTTAGGGTAATGATAGACCGTAAGCGCGGGAACTATTTTGTAGGCCGCACAGAATTTGACAGTCCAGATGTTGATAATGAAGTGCTTATAGATGCTGCTGCAAATTACCTGAGTGTAGGGAGTTTTGTTGACGTTATCATTACAGAAGCCGAGGATTTTGACTTATACGCAACACCGGTCGTAAAGGAATAACCGACGGATATATATTTATAAAGGGCGAGTAACTGGACCAGTTACTCGCCTTTTCTTTTATCGTTCATTCGCTGTTTAAAACTGCGTTTTCCACCTCGAGTGCTGGGCTTTTGTTTTGTATAGTTCCAAGCAACAAAGATGAAAAAAGCTACTAAAACGGCGCCTATATATATCCAGTCTTTGTATTGGTTGAAGAAGTCCATGAATTATGAATTTGCCGTAAATATAAGATTTGTGTACGTTATTTAGTTCGCCTAACACCTTCCAGCAAATCCTTGTGCAACTGCTCATCGCTAGAAGCAGTAGACTTATGTAATACCGATATATCACCGGTAGACTCCAGAACGACCGCTTTGATTTGGTCATAGTTGAGCACATTTGCTTCTCGTAATTTGGCAAATAGCTGGCTGCGTTCAATACGTGCATATTTTAAATTCTCATCCAGTATTTCAGGACCATCCATGAGCAGCAGCGGTTTGTTTGAAATAAGCGTGTCTAATGCTGGGAACTTGCGTTGGAGATAGGAGAACAAATAAGTAAGCAACAAAAGTCCAGCAATCGCTATAGAACCGTGAGCAATACTGGTACTAGAAGTTAGGGTAGAGGAAATGATACTTCCTATGGCTACTGTAAAGGCAAAATCATAGGCGGTAAACTTTGCAAAGGACCTTAAACCTACAAGTCGCGTAAGAATAACAATGACGATGAAAATTAAAAAGCTACCCGCGAGGGTTTTCAATAATGGGTCGCTTGTGCTATAAATCCAGTCCATGGTTGTGATTTAATCTATTTGGTAAATTACCAAATCGTTAGTTATAGTCACAAGTTAGTAGATTCATGGCTTTTGAGAAGACTCTGTCGGGTTTTTAACTTGATTTTAAGTTGGTAGTTCTTTAACGCGCTTGCATTCGTTATAATAATT
>JANQTO010000144.1 GCA_030731685.1 Nonlabens sp. | reverse complement strand
TGCGATGCTAGTGCTTTAGGCGCGTAGAGCGAGTTCATGACAGAGTGCATGTTTGCACTGATGATGTGTAATGGTCGCTCCAGCAAATTCTTATCGGCTAGGTGCTGTTTAATGCGTGTTGCCCAGCGCTCACCATGAATATGGTGACCTAAGCGTTCTCTTAAAATGGCCGAAAACGTCACAATGCGTTTCTCCTCATCCATAATTTCCTGCTTTGCAAGCATTCCCATGTGGTAAATAGTGCTCAAAAACTGGTGCGGATTCTTAGCCGTCTCAAACTCCTTATAAACCTTTGTTACTTCTTCAAATGTGCGGCCTAAAATATTTGCTGTGTGCGTCACCGCTACTTCTTTTTCTTGCAGGGTCAACTTGCCTTTGAGAACAGCGTCTTCCAGACATTTCCAATCGCGGCTCGTGCCACCGTTATCATTTATAAGCACACGCTTCATGATTTTATGGGACTCAATCATGAGAAATGTAAGGTGCGTGAGTATATCATAAATCTCAGAACGACCACGAGTAATCTCAATGTTCATTTGATATTTATCAATGCGGTAACAATTGCGGCGGCGTTTTTTAGGAATTATCACCTTAAAGTGCGAGCCTTCATAACCCTCGTCACTGGTCAGGTTTATGTAGGTACATTCTTCTATTCCTTCAGGTAAGCGGTCCATGATGTAGAGGAGTCCGTCCAGTTCTACTTTCTCGTCTGCAATGCTGCCGTAAATTTCTGGTCGTAACGTAAGTAGTGATTCTCTAAGTGATTCACCGCTTATTCCCATGGGTTTATAAAAACCTCTATTGAATAAATGCCGCATGGTGATGTATAATCGCTCTATGGCATTGGTGCTTTCTTGTGCTCTGGTTCTGGGTTCTACGTTAAGTATAGGCATATGGGGTATTTCGTGACAAAGATAATGATTGTCCCATCTAATTGTATTTTATAAAAAATGGAAAAACGATAGCACAACTATATACTATGCGCCTGTAATGATTTTCTCGAGCACAACAGCAATCTTGCGGTCGTTAGAGAGTCGTGGCAATTTGTTCTGCCCGCCTAGTTTGCCTATGGTTTTCATGTACTGCTGGAAACCATCTTGTGGAACTATGGATATTTTGAGCGGTTGTAGGACC
>JANQTO010000143.1 GCA_030731685.1 Nonlabens sp. | reverse complement strand
ACCTTTTCCTTTACCGAAATAAGAATTTGCATACGGGTCTCCGTTAAGGTCACCCTTGTTCCCAGATCCGTCGCCTGGACCTTGACCTTGCGTGGTAGTACCATCAGCAGGTTTTGCTCCGCTTACACTGTTTAAAGCGTCTAGCACACTATTGTCTGGTTTAGGGTCTGGTTTTTCAACAGGTTTATCTGCTGGTTTTTTAACGGGATTGTCGTTTTTAGGGTCAGACTTAATCGTTGGAGCCTCTGTATTGTCTTGGGTTGCGACGTTATCTAGTTGCTCTTGTTGTGCTTCAGACCTTGATTTTGCTGGAGAAACTTTTGTTGCTTCGGCAGGTTCTACGGGTCCAGAACCCACGTCAGTATTCCCAAAGTTTATTGCGATGCCTTGCTCCTCTGGCGGTTCTAATTCAGTAAGTACCGTTACAAAAGTAAACGCCAGTAATAAAACTGAGGTAAGAATCGCTGTAATAATGAGCGATTTACGTTTCTCACTGGTGTATAGAAAAGCCATAGTTATTCAGGTTTTACGGCAAGTATGATTTTGAATTTATTGCGGTTTGCAATGTCCATAACCTTTACTGCCTTGTTCATAGCTACTTCACCGTCTGCTCGCAAAATAATCGTAGGTTCTTCTTGACCTTCCATGATTGCTTGCAGTTCAGCTTCCATATTTTCTGGAGTAACCTCAGTATTGTTTACAAAAAACACGCCATCTTTAGTGATGCTCACTGACGCGTTTTGCACATTTGAAGACTTACCGCTTGCTTTGGGCAAAATAAGGTCTAGCGCTTCGGGCGTTATGGATGGTGATGTAAGTAAAAAGAAAACCAACAGCAAAAAAACGATGTCTGTCATGGACGACATCGAGAAATCTGGGCTTACTTTATTTCTTCCTCTTAGATTCATTATGCTGGCTCATTTAGTAAGTCAAGGAAATCCATGGCATTTGCTTCCATTTGATTGACGACCTTGTCTGTTTTAACAACTAAGTGGTTATAACCTATGTATGCGATAATACCTACGATAAGGCCTGCAACAGTTGTTACCATCGCTGTGTAAATACCTTCGGCAAGTGTACCCATGTCTGCCTGACCACCGCTGTTTGCTAGTGTGTGAAATGCGAGTACCATACCTAT
>JANQTO010000142.1 GCA_030731685.1 Nonlabens sp. | reverse complement strand
GCACGATTACCCTCGGCCATTTCCATAATGGGACTTGCTTCGTCATTAATAGTAGTGTCGTCTTCGGTATCGTACAAATTTTCCAAATTGTAGAATGCGATGGTCTGTACCTTGTATTTTTTAGGAGATGTAGTGGTTTGTGCTTGTACCGCTTTCGCGAAAGCGAACATCATTAACACACTGGTAATAAGATTCTTAATCATTTTTTTAAAGATGTAAGGTTATGTTTGTGTAAAATATTATACAAACGGCGCGCCAAAGGTAGGTAACCCGTCATAAAAATGTACTTTTGCACGCAATTATTAATAATATGTTAATATTAGAACCAAATGAATCAACATTTTAAAACCTTCCTTCTAGGTGTAGCTGTTTTATTTTCTGGACTCGTAAGCGCGCAGCAATTACAAGGTAGAGTAATAGACGACGCTACTGAAGACCCTATTCCTGGTGCTGTCATATCTATAGTGGGCACAAGTTTAAGTGTAACTTCAGATGCCCAAGGGTATTTTGTCTTTACCGAAACTATAGCCGCTGGTAACCAGCAGGTTTCCATTAAGGCAAACGAATACCTTGCTAAATTCATACCCATCGTTATCACGTTAGATAATGTAGTAGATTTAGACCCTGTATATTTGAGAATAGACGCTATCACGCAGGAACAAGCAGTAGGAATTATAAGATTGACAGAAAACGACCTTGCAGAGGATAATAACGCCTCTACAAACCTTTCTGGTTTACTGCAAGCTACACGTGACCAGTTTTTAAGAGCTGCGGCATTTGACTTTAGCGCTACATTCTTTAGACCACGTGGCCTGGATAGTGAGGACGGTAAGGTGCTTATCAATGGTATCGAAATGAACAAGGTTTTCTTTGGTCGTCCACAGTTCAGCAACTGGGGTGGATTGAACGATTTACAGCGCAATCAAGTATTTACTATAGGACTTTCTCCTGCCGAAAATACTTTTGGTGGTTATGCGGGTGTTCAAAGCATCAACATGAGAGCATCGCAACAACGCGCCGGCGCAAACATATCCTATGCTGCCGCAAACCGTAGTTATGAAGGTAGATTCATGGGTACTTATAATAGTGGACTTATGAGCAATGGCTGGGCTTATAGCATTAGTGCATCGCGACGTGC
>JANQTO010000141.1 GCA_030731685.1 Nonlabens sp. | reverse complement strand
AATAAAATACTGCTGCACGTCACCCATGAGTCGCAGTGCAAACTCGGTTGAGAAAATACAGGTGTTTTGTGCTTGGTCTTCTTTTAAGATATCTGCCTGTACGGTACCGCGCACTTGTGCCAGTGTTTCGGCTTTGATACGGGCATAGTCTGCTGGTTCTAGGATTTGGTCTCCTGTTAAACCTAAAAGCATCAATCCTAAACCGTCGTTACCTTCCGGTAGCTTGCTGGTGTCCACTTGTCCGTTTTTGGAATATACCTTTTCGCCTTGAGCGTTCAAATAAGAAGGTCGTTCTACACCTTTATCATCATAAACCTCTTTAAGCTTTGCCTCTACTTTATTGCCTAATTTATTCTCGGTAATGAAACGCTCACAGTTCTGGTCTATGGCTGCGTTCATAAAAAAGCCCAACAACATAGGCGCCGGACCGTTAATGGTCATGGAAACCGAGGTCATGGCGTGCGATAAATCAAAACCAGAATAGAGCTTTTTAGCATCGTCCAGACAGCAAATGCTCACACCGGCGTTTCCTATTTTTCCATAAATATCTGGACGCAAACCTGGGTCGTTACCGTATAAGGTCACACTGTCAAAGGCCGTACTCAAACGCTTTGCAGGCATGCCCAAACTCACGTAATGGAAACGCTTGTTTGTACGCTCTGGTCCACCTTCACCAGCAAACATGCGGGTTGGGTCCTCACCGGTACGCTTAAACGGATACAGTCCTGCGGTGTACGGGAACTCGCCCGGTACATTTTCTTGTAAGCACCATTTTAAGATATCGCCCCACGCGCTGTATTTAGGCAGGGCCACTTTAGGAATCATTTTGTGTGAAAGGGATTCGGTATGGGTTTCTATTTTCAGGACTTTATCGCGTACCTGAAACTCATAGATAGGTTGCTTGTATTTGTTTACTTTCTCGTCCCAAGTCGTGATGATTTCCCAGTTGTATGGGTCTAAATCCATTTTCACTCGGTCAAACTGACCTAGTAACATATCTATAATTTGGGTGTCTAAATCGGCATCTTTGCTGTCAGACTGCCCTTGTCGAACGTTGTCAGACTGCCATTGTCGAACGCTGTCAGACTGAGCCTGTCGAAGTCCCTGTTCTTCCGCACTCGTCTTCGACAGGCTCAGAC
>JANQTO010000140.1 GCA_030731685.1 Nonlabens sp. | reverse complement strand
ATCATACACTTGGTGATTTAAAGGTTTAAAAGTTACAGAAATCCTTGTGCACCTTAAAGAATAACTACAAATCCAAGGTCTTTTTCATTTAGAACTATTGGTAATTGTTAAATTATTTAAGGAACAAGATTCGGAAAGTAGGATTTTTCTTAAACCTGTCCCAAACTTCTTTTAAACCCTTGTTAAACGGCATTACGTTACCTAACTAGCTGTGTATCTTAGTATCATCATTAACAACTAAAGAAAAACAACATGAGCTATTCAGAACAAATTGCAGGAAAATTAAACGAACTTTTAGAAAAGAACTATGATGCTGAGGCTGGTTATAAAGAAGCTAAGGAGCAAGTAAAAAGTACAGCATTAAAAGGCTTTTTCGACACACAATCACAAGAGCGTTACAACTTCGGTCATGAACTAAAAAATGAAATTACTAACTTAGGTGAAAAGCCAGAAAAAGGAACCTCACTCGCAGGCGATGCTCATAGGGCATGGATGAACGTGAAATCAACGTTCAGTTCTAATAATGATGAGGCTGTGCTGGAAGAAGCCATAAGAGGCGAGAAGGCAGCATTAGAAAATTATAATGAAATTATCAACGATAACGAAGTACCGCAATCTATACGCAACGTGATTTCATCTCACAGAGACCGTATTCATTCCGCATTAAACAGCGTTGAAACTTTAGAAAAAGATTGGTAGATAACCTCTTTTTCAATAATTAAAAGCTCGCTTCCAGCGAGCTTTTTTTATGCAAAATAATCTCATTTTGTTCATAACTCCGTTTTCAAAAAGGAGCGCAATGCCCTATCTTTAAATTTCTAGCACTGCAACAACTATTTATTTTAATGTATTCATATTCAATATTTTGAATACGTACATCACCACATTGAATCACCTATGTACTTAATTTTTGACACCGAAACCACTGGACTACCTAAACGATGGGATGCTCCCTTTACAGATGTAGACAACTGGCCTCGAGTGATTCAAATTGCGTGGCAGCTTCATGACGACATGGGGCAGCTCGTGGAGCATCAGGATTATTTGATAACACCAGACGGGTTTGATATTCCCTATGATGCAGAACGTATCCACGGTATTTCTACCGCGCTTGCTCAAGACCAAGGATTGCCACTGGCTACGGTACTTGAAAAGTTTAACACAGCGCTTTCAAGGACCACTTTTGTGGTCGGTCAGAACCTTAAATTTGATTTAAACGTCACGGGTGCCGAGTTTGAGCGCCTGCAACTGGCAAATAACTTGCAAAAACTTCCCGTACTGGACACCTGTACCGAGCACACGGCGCAAATGCTCAAATTGCCCGGTGGTCGTGGTGGTAAGTTTAAACTGCCTACCTTGACAGAGCTGCACCAGTTTCTGTTCAACGTACCTTTTGACGAGGCGCACAATGCCACTGCTGACGTTGCTGCTACGACCCGTTGTTTTTTGGAACTCATAAGAAGAGAAGAGTTTACACAAAGTCAGTTAAAAGTTGGTGATGGATACTTTGCACGCTTTCGCGAAAGCAACCCAGAAACAATCCAACCCATAGCGATAACGCATGTAAATCTTAAAAAAGCATCTGGTAAGCTGCAAAAGAGTTCAACACCAGGGCTTTCTAAAGAAGAAATACGCGAAAATTTGGATGAACTCAGTGAGGCACCATTTGCACATTTGCATAACCACAGTCAGTTTTCCATATTACAATCTACCGCCAGCGTGCAAGACCTTGTAAATGCTGCCGTTGCAAACGATATGCCTGCCGTCGCCATGACTGACCATGCAAACATGATGGGTGCGTTTGAGTTCATACGTGCTGTAAACTCATATAATGCAACACTTGCCGCAGGTGAAAATGAGCAGGATAAAAAACCGCTAAAAGCAATTATAGGTTGCGAATTCCAGGTGTGCGAGGACATGCTGGACCGCACGCGCAAGGACAATGGTTACCAAACCGTAATCCTAGCAAAAAATAAAGAAGGCTATCACAACCTTGCCAAAATGGCCAGCCTCGCATATACACAAGGTTTTTACTATGTGCCACGTATCGATAAAAAGACGGTCGAGACCTACAAAGAAGGGCTCATCGTTCTTACAGGCAATATGTACGGAGAGGTGCCGTCTAAAATTTTAAATGAAGGAGAATCTCAAGCAGAAGATGCTTTTCTATGGTGGAAAGAACAATTTGGCGGTGATTTTTACGTCGAGCTTATGCGTCACGGCCAGGAAGATGAAGACCGCGCAAACGAGTTTTTGATACAACTTGCACGTAAGCACGATGTGCAAATGGTTGCATCAAATAACACCTATTATATACACAAGGAAGATGCAAATGCACACGACATTTTACTGTGTGTAAAAGATAACGAGAAACAGGCAACGCCCATAGGTCGTGGCCGTGGTTACCGTTATGGATTGCCTAATCAGGAGTACTACTTTAAAAGCGGGCAGGAAATGAAGCAGCTTTTTAAAGACCTACCCGAGGCCATTTTTAACATAAGTGGACTTGTAGATAAAATAGAGGCTTACGAACTTGCTCGTGATGTATTGCTACCTGCATTTGATATACCACAAGAGTTTGTAGATGTTACAGATGCTACAAACGACACTAAAAACGGTGAAAACGCCTACCTTAAACACCTTACCTATGAAGGTGCAAAAAAACGATATGGCGATATTACTCCAGAAATCCAGGAGCGTCTGGATTTTGAGCTGGCAACCATTGAAAAGACAGGTTACCCAGGTTATTTTCTTATCGTTTGGGATTTTATAAAAGCTGCTCGAGAAATGGGTGTTGCCGTAGGGCCAGGTCGTGGTTCAGGAGCTGGTATTGAGGTTGCATATTGTTTATGGATTACAAATGTAGACCCTATACATTATGACCTGCTTTTTGAGCGTTTTTTAAATCCTGACCGTGTTTCTATGCCCGATATAGACATTGATTTTGATGACGAGAATCGTGGAAAGGTCATGGATTACGTTATTGATAAATACGGAGCTGACCAGGTAGCGCAAATCGTAACCTACGGTACCATGGCTGCAAAATCTTCCATACGTGATACCGCACGAGTGCTCGATTTACCACTTAATCAGGCAGACCACGTTGCAAAGCTCATTCCCGATTTTGCCAAACTTAAAAAGATATTTGGGCTGGAAGATAATGAGGTGCGTGGCGCTTTCCGTAGTGATGAGGTTGATAACGTGATGGAACTTAGAGCATTTGCAAACGGTACAGACCAAGTTGCAGAGATGCTGAAGCAAGCTGTTATTTTAGAGGGTTCGGTAAGGAATACGGGAGTTCATGCCTGTGGTGTTATTATCACTCCTGGTGCGCTTACAAACTATGTTCCTATTGCCACTGCAAAAAACTCTGATCTTTATGTGACGCAGTTTGACAACAATGTTGTGGAAAGCGCTGGTTTACTTAAAATGGACTTTTTGGGCTTAAAAACCTTGAGCCAAATAAAAGATACTATTGCCATTATTAAGGAACGTCACGAGATAGATATCGACATAGAAACCATACCGCTAGACGATTTGAAAACCTATGAGCTTTTTCAACGTGGTGAGACCGTCGGTATTTTTCAGTATGAAAGCGGCGGAATGCAAAAATACATGCGTGACCTCAAACCTACACAGTTTGCTGACCTTATCGCCATGAACGCATTATACCGTCCTGGACCTATTGAATACATACCAGATTTTATAGACCGTAAGCACGGCGTGAAGGAAATCGTCTATGATTTACCTGCCATGGAAGATAACCTGAAAGAGACATACGGTATTACCGTTTATCAAGAACAGGTGATGCTTTTATCTCAAAAGCTTGCAAATTTTTCTAAAGGTGATGCTGACGTATTGCGTAAGGCCATGGGTAAAAAACAAATGTCTACGCTGCAAAAAATGAAACCACAGTTTCTAGATGCTGGTGAGGCAAACGGTCACGACCGTACCATTTTAGAAAAGGTATGGAAAGACTGGGAAGCGTTTGCATCGTATGCATTTAACAAATCGCACTCGACCTGTTATGCATGGATAGGCTATCAGACTGCTTATTTAAAAGCAAATTAGCCGGCAGAGTTTATGGCTGCAACGCTTTCTAATAACATGAATAACATTAAAGATGTCACCAAGTTTATGGACGAGTGTAAGCGTATGGGTCTAGAAGTTTTAGGGCCAGATGTTAACGAGTCTAACTATAAGTTTACAGTAAACGCCCGTGGTGCTGTACGATTTGGTATGGGTGCTGTGAAAGGATTAGGTCACGGAGCCGTTATGACCATTATAGATAATCGTAAAGATGGGCCATATAAAAGTATTTTTGATTTTGCAAAACGCATAGACTTGAGAAACGCTAGTAAAAAAGCCTTTGAAGCATTGGCTTTAAGCGGTGGTTTTGACGGGTTGGGAGCAGCAAATAGAGCCCAGTTTTTCTACAAAAGCGATAACGACCAGATTTTCTTAGAGCATGTAATTAAGTACGGCGCAAAATATCAGGAAAATGAGAATTCGGCGCAGGTGAGTTTGTTTGGAGATGCTAGTGAAGTGCAAATTCCAGAGCCACAATTACCGCAATGCGAGGATTGGGGAACCATGGAAAAACTCAAGCGTGAGCGCGAGGTTGTGGGTATTTACATATCTGGTCACCCATTAGATGACTATAAAAAGGAAATGGAATTCTTTTGCAATACAAATGTGAGCGCGTTCAAGTCCATAGACCAGCGCATGGTAGGCATGGAGCTAAACTTTTGCGGTGTAATTTCTGAGGCACAGCATCGCGTGAGCAAGTCTAATCAAGGTTGGGGTTCGTTTATCATTGAAGATTATGAAGACTCTTTTGAATTTAGAATCTTCAAGGAAGAGTACCTCACTTTTCAAAAATACCTGATACCCAACTCCTTTATTTACTGCAAGGTAAAAGTAACGCCAGGCTGGCGAGATAAAGAAGGTAGGCCTACAGAACCTAGGTTATCCTTTATAAAAATGGAGCAGCTGCAAAGTGTTATGGGTTCCTATGCTAAAAAACTCATCATAGAGATGAATGTTAATGAACTGGAGAACAATCAGGTAGAAACGCTTAAAGAAGTCTTGGATAAGCATAAAGGTGACCATCGTATAGACTTTCTACTTAAGGATTATGACGATAAGATTGCGGTGAATATGACCTCAAGATTACAGCGTGTACAGGTTACAAACGAGCTGTTGGGCTTGCTGGATGGTCTGGATATTACCTATAAAGTCGAATCCTAGCATATCATAAACCTACATAGTGATATAAGCAAGTCTAATATGCTGATAGTGGTTGTGGTTCAAGATTTGACTAACTTTGTATGTAATTATTAAAACACTTAAAATGGCAATAGAGATAACAGACGCAAACTTTGAACAAACAGTTCTCAATAGCGATAAACCAGTACTTGTAGATTTTTGGGCAGCATGGTGTGGACCATGTCGCATGGTAGGACCTATCATTGATGAGGTTGCTACAGAATATGACGGTAAAGCCATTGTGGGCAAGGTAGACGTAGATGCAAATCAAGAATTTGCAGCAAAATATGGCGTGCGTAACATTCCAACCGTTCTTGTTTTTCAGAATGGCGAGGTTGTAGGACGTCAAGTGGGCGTTGCTCCTAAGAACGCTTATACTGACGCGATTGACGCGCTGCTTAACTAAGAGTCAAATCAAATATATACTAGAGCCTGTTCCTTGTGAACGGGCTTTTTTATTTTAGCGGTTTTTAGGATTCCGCTTTCGCGAAAGCGTGCAAACTACTATCTTCACCCTATGGATATCCA
>JANQTO010000139.1:1378-5821 GCA_030731685.1 Nonlabens sp. | reverse complement strand
AAAATAAGCTGTTACTTTTCGATAAACGCAAGCCAAATTTTTAAATGAAAAATGAATCTACGAATTATGAGCTTAAAAAAGATACCCGTAATCCTAACGATTTCTAATATCAGTCTCCACGACACCATCACGCAATCGTATCACACGGTGCGCGTGTGCGGCGATTTCTTCTTCATGGGTAACAAGAATAACGGTATTCCCTTCTTTGTGTATTTGGTCAAAAAGCGCCATGATTTCTACACCTGTTTTAGAATCTAGGTTTCCTGTAGGTTCATCGGCCAGGATGATTGATGGATTGTTAACTAGCGCTCGGCCTACGGCAACACGCTGGCGCTGTCCACCCGAAAGCTGATTAGGCTGGTGGTCCATGCGGTCGCCCAGTCCTACGCTTATAAGAACTTCGGTAGCGCGTGCATTGCGGTCTTTTTTGCTTTTACCGGCATAAATCATGGGCAATGCAACGTTGTCAAGTGCCGTTGTTCTAGGTAATAAATTAAAAGTTTGAAATACAAAACCTATTTCTGTATTGCGTATGTCGGCTAGGGCATCGTCAGACAGGCTGGAAACGTCTATACCATTAAGCTTATACGAGCCAGAAGTAGGCGTGTCCAAACAACCCAGCAAATTCATAAAGGTAGATTTCCCTGAGCCCGACGGTCCCATGAGCGCCACGTAATCGCCACGTTTAATGTCTAAATCGATGCCTTTTAAGACGTGAACCGTTTCGGTACCCAGTTTAAAATCTCTAATAATATTGCGTACTTCGATAACATTTTCACTCATAATATGGCGTGCTTAGTTTGGACTACATGCATAAGACGATTTGCGCTGTTAAAAGTTACAATTTTATATGAAAAGCTTGCTGGTTCTGTTCTTTACGCAAAAATAGAAAGCCTAAGTGAAAGCAGTCTATGCTTGCGGTAACGCTATCATGTTTTTGTAAGGATTTCCAAGCTTTGGTCATATCAGGCGACCAATAAATATCGTCCAGTATAAAAACCGTTTGTCCGTGTGCATATGGCAGCAGCTCATTAAAATATCCAACCGTTGCTGCTCCATCATGATGGCCATCTATAAAAATGAGGTCGTAAGTTCCGTGAGGTTTTTGCGTGAGCTCACCTTTAAGATATGAGTGAAACGTTCCATGTACAAGCGATATATTTTTGTAATCTTTCAGCTTGCTTGCAGTGTAATCATAAATATTTTGAGAAGCCTCAATACTTGTCACTTCTGCACCGTTGAGTGCTAGGGCTTGCGTGCCTACGCCCAGCGACGTCCCTAGTTCTAATGCGCGGTTTACATTAAGATAGTTACAAATACGAGCCAATAGTGCTGCTCGTTTCAGCGGAGTAGAATTTATTTTAAGAATAGCGGCGACCGTGCGGCTGTTGCTTTTAAAATGTTTGCTTCCAGCACCGTGGTCTGCAACGGTAAGCTCTGTAGTATCGTGACCTAATTTATCTCTATATGCCTTGAGTGTTGCAAGTTGGCTTGCTGGTGTAGCCGCGTAAAAGCAATGATGCTGCAATGTGAAAATAAACGGCGAGTGAATACCATGCAAGTGTATTGACTTTACTAGATGTAAGAGATAATTTTTAATGGCATGCAGCATAAACAAGCGGTGATTTGGGTGCAAAAATAGGACTATTAGTAGCGTTTTAGAAAGGCCGAACTGCTTTTGAGCACCTCAAGACATAACTGCTGCTTTCCATTATATTTGTGGCTTACCTGTAAACCGCCACCGTGCCCAGAAATATTATTTATATAGGCAACAAGCTGCAACGTCACGGTCGCACGGCCACGACCATAGACACGCTTGCGCCGTTACTAGAGGTAGAGGGTTTTAATGTCCGCACGGCATCAAGCCAAAGCAACATCATCTTACGCTTTTTAGATATGCTTGTAACTGTTGCTCGCTCTAGGAATTGGGCGCATTATGTGCTTATTGACACGTATAGCACGCGCAATTTTTGGTATGCCGTGAGTGTTGCAAAATTGTGCAGATTTCTTAAAATCAAGTATGTACCCATATTACATGGTGGTAATTTGCCGCAGCGTTTGATTACTCATAAACGTCTAGTTACTAATTTTTTAGATGGTGCATATGTCGTAGTGAGTCCTAGTGATTTTTTAAAGTCCGCTTTCGCGAAAGCAACAAAAACTCCCATACAGGTCGTCTATAACAGCATCGAGTTGGGAGCATACCCGTTAAAAAAGAGAGAGCAGTTGTCGCCTAGATTATTATGGGTTCGTTCATTTGCAGCGATTTATAACCCAATGATGGCGCTGGACACGCTAGAAATGGTATTGAAAAAACATCCACAAGCGTCGCTAACGATGGTAGGGCCTGAAAAAGACGGCAGCCTAGAAGCTTGCAGGGCACGAGCTGCCAAATCAAATTTACCGGTCACTTTTACAGGATTACTCACAAAAGCAGCCTGGATAGAGCAAAGTACATCGAGCGATATTTTTATCAATACAAGCAATTTTGACAACCTGCCTGTGAGTTTGCTCGAAGCTATGGCGCTTGGGTTGCCCGTGGTAAGTACAAACGTAGGTGGTATTCCGTTTTTGATAAAGAATGGTGTAAACGGCTTTACCGTTAATCGGTCAAATGCTGCAGAGATGGCAGCTGCCGTGGAACATTTGCTAAATGATGAAGAACACGTGCAGGCCACGATTATAGCGGCTCGCGCAACGGTAGAGCAGTACGACTGGCAGGTTATTAAGCTGCAATGGAAGACATTGCTAAGCTAGAAAATGTATCTTTGCGGCACCCTAAAAAACCAGTAATGTCCAGCCGAGGTTCCATACATTTCGAGATGTCTGAACGTAAGATTTTCTTACGTATTATAGACGTTGTCGTGGTTCTGGGTGCATTACATTTGGTGGGCATTACCTTTAATTTTGATTACTTTAAAATTAATGACGAGCATTGGGTTTGGACCTTTGTTCTTGGGTCCTATATTTTGTTTTTCTGTACTGTTTTTGAACTATACGACCTGCGCAGAGCAAGCCGCATCACCAGCACGTTGAGCGGTGTCATTACAGGTAGTTCTGTTATCACGTTGTTGTATTTATTAACACCCTACTTAACACCTGTTTTACCAGAAAACAGACTGCAAATTCTTTTCTTTTACCTAGCCATTACCATAAGTTTGTTATTGTGGCGTGCGCTTTACATCAAACTATTTGCGAGTACACGTTTTGATAAAAACATCATCTTAATCGTAGACGCAGCCGAAGCTAGTGCCATTGCAAATACACTGCTTATTGCGGACCCCAACTTCAAAATCGCAGGATACATAAATACCGACCTAGACATCGTCATGGGTCACGACGACAGGCTGCCCGTACTTTCTATGAAGGCAGCATCGCAGTTATTGAAAAAGCAACAGGTGTCTGAAGTAGTCGTAGCATCCAGTAAGGTAGAGGAAATCACAGCCGAGTTGTATTCATGGCTCATCAAAATGGTAGAGCTGGGACATTCGGTTCGGGAATATACGCAAGTCTATGAAGAGATGACAGACCGCGTTCCGGTGGAATATGTAGGAAAGGATTTCTACAAGTATTTTCCATTTGCACGTAGCAACCAGAATAAGCTGTATATGGTGTATCAGCGGATATTTGATTTGGTGCTATCCATTATTGGACTTATTATAGGGTTGTTAGTGCTGCCTTTTATTTTAGTAGGAAATCTATTGGCTAATAAAGGTCCTTTGTTATATAAACAAACCCGAGTAGGTGCAAATCGCACGACCTTTAAAATCTACAAATTCCGCACCATGGTCAGTAATGCAGAGCATGCAGGCGTTGCTCAATTTGCACAAAAAAATGATGTGCGTATTACCAAATTTGGAGCCTTTCTTAGAAAAACCAGACTAGATGAGATTCCGCAATTTTATAATATTCTCAAGGGTGAGATGAGCATCATAGGGCCAAGACCAGAACGTCCTGTTTTTGTAGAAGCACTATCTAAAAAAATTCCCTTTTACGAAACCAGACACGTGATAAATCCTGGACTTACTGGCTGGGCACAAGTAAAAACAAAGTACGGTGTGTCTGACGAGGACCATTTACGCAAGTTGCAGTATGACCTATACTATATTAAGAAGCGTAGTATTTTTCTTGACTTACGTATACTTGTAAAGACCTTGAGCACGGTTCTTTTCTTTAAGGGACAGTGATTTAGTTTGCAGTGGGCAGTGGGCAGTGGGCAGTCTCAGTTTGCAGTCTCAGTCTCAGTTTTGAACTAGATTATTAAATCCAACATTCGTGATTTATAAGCTGCTATTTGAGATTTGGAATTTGAGACGCTGCTATTTGAGATTTGGAACTTGGAACTTGAGATTTGGAATTTCCCTTCTGTTACTTAAGACTTCTTTCTCGTAAGTCCATTGTTTCTAAACAACCCTACTAGTAAAACCGCGATACCCATAAATA
>JANQTO010000139.1:0-1278 GCA_030731685.1 Nonlabens sp. | reverse complement strand
GTAAGTCCATTGTTTCTAAACAACCCTACTAGTAAAACCGCGATACCCATAAATATAGCTATACGTGCGAGGTAGTCACCTTGTTTCGCATAAAAGGTAACGGTGTCATTTGGATATACGTTCCCTTTAACAATACCTTTTTTATCATAGCCTAACGACTCTACGATTTCACCGGTTGGGTTAATGATGGCGCTTATACCCGTATTTGCGCTTCGGGCAACCCATTTGCGATTTTCTATAGCGCGCAGTCGTGCAATACTTAAATGCTGTTTGTGACCTTGTGTGTCGTTCCACCAGGCGTCGTTTGTAATGATTGCGAGAAATTGTGCGCCGTTTGTGACATAATCGCTCACATAAGAACCATAAACCGACTCATAACAAATAATAGGAGCTAGGCTTACACCTTTATCGTTGGTGAAAACACTGCGTTCCGTTTGGGTGGTTTTAGTAGAAACAGTCCCACCTAAATCTATCATCGCGTCTCCTAAAATGGGCTGTAACAAACTCTTGTATGGAAAATTCTCGACGCCCACGACAAGCTTAGATTTGTGGTACAGTTCTACATTGTTCGTAGCATTGAAAAACATGGCGCTATTGTAATCATCATAAAAAATGGACGGGTCTTGGGTGCGGTTTGTCTGTGGTTTGATTTGAGACGCATCGTTAAAAACATCTATAATTACTGCGCCGCCTAAATAGTTAAGGTTGGGATAATCGGTCAGGAACTGTTTCAAAGCAAGCGTGGCATTATCTACAGGGACGTTATTTAAGTATACAGGTTCTGCAAGCACGGTTTCTGGTGCGATAAGAAAATCGGTATTTTCATCAAGCGCTGGAGTGGCGAGTTCTTTGATGGTATTAACTGTGCTTTCGTTGCCACTGCTGTATTTCTCGAGATATGGGTCCACATTGGGCTGTACGAGAACCACTTGCGTGCCGCCGCCTTTGTTGATTGTGGTTCTAAGGCTTCCTAAAATTACCGAAATAGCTATAGGCACCGCGATTACAAGAATTGGTAAAATATTACGACGCGCTATAATTTTGAGATTGATGCCTGTAGTTGTCTCGCTTTCGCGAAAGCGTAAAATCCACAAAACACTTTTAAAAACAAGAAAATTAACAATCCATATCCATAAGGTGCCGCCAAAAGTTCCCGTGTATTCATACCACTGGATCCAGCCGGTGTATTCGCTAAAACCGTTGCCCAGGTTGAGCCAAGGCCATGAGAAATCCCAATGTAAATGAAGGTATTCAAAGGCCATCCATAGGCACACTAAA
>JANQTO010000138.1 GCA_030731685.1 Nonlabens sp. | reverse complement strand
AATATGCTCGCCAGTATAGACAAAATAACGAGTGATGAAGGCTTAGGTATGTCACCTAAACGGATAACGGTTTCTACAAGCGGTATTCCTAAAATGATGAAAAAGCTCGCCGACGACAGACCTAAGTTTAATCTTGCCTTATCATTGCATAGTGCCATTGATTCTAAACGCACGGCAATCATGCCGTTCAATGAGCAGTTTCCATTAAGCGATATTAAGGATGCGCTGAAATACTGGTATGATATCACCGGAACCCGCGTCACCTATGAATACGTAGTGTGGAAAGGGATAAACGATACAGAAGATGACGTTCACGAACTTGTGAAGTTTTGTAAACTTATTCCCTGTAAAGTAAACATTATAGAGTACAACTCTATAGACGACCCACGTTTTGAACAGGCCAGCGATAGCGCTATTGAGCTTTATAAAAATGCACTTGAAAAGCAACGTATCATCGTAAACGTGCGACGCAGTAGAGGTAAGGATATAGACGCTGCTTGTGGGCAGCTTGCTAATAAATCTTAAGTAAAGGCAATTGGTTTAGCGCCATAATTCCTGAATCGGTTCTCGGATAATTTCTAGATTTAAAGCTATTGGTGCTCCGCACCTGTTGAATGGTTGATTCATTATCGAAATAGTATTTCGGTATGATGTTGCCTGAAGGTATTTCTTGAAGACTGCTGTTGGAAATAAAAATTTCTTTTAGATATCATGGACTCATTTGAGTACTCCCAGGAAATTGTACTTGGAGCATTGCCGTGGTTAATAATGTTCAGATATCGTCCCGTACTATTTATTTTACCATAATTTCTTTAAAAGTTGAGAACTTAATGCCATCTTCCATGTCATAAAAACTTGAAAGTATCTATTCATTTAGATTAGTTGCCCACACATGTTGCATCGTGTTGACCAAACAATAGCGGTTCACTAAAAATTCCTATTTTTCTCGGTTTGGTTTTCTGTTGTCCTCATTTGTCGATACAGATCGCAATAAAGCCCCGTTATTTGACAAAGATGACGTTAAAACAAGATTGTTATCAACAAATAACTTTTTGACCGCTATGCCTTGTGTGTCTATGAGGTAAGTTGTAGCGCTTTGAATTATATTCACTTAAAATAAAGTTATCAGGGAATGCACTGATTTCGTAAATAGTTATAGCATCGTTCAGTTCTAAAAGGGTGTTCCCTGAACAACGTCATCATCATGGCATGAGCTAAGAGTTTACAAAAATCATGAAGGGATAAATATTTCATAAACAAAAAAAGCACTCTAAAAATAGAGTGCTTTTCAAAATAAACAAAGAAGATTTACTCTTTTACGAATTTAACAGATTGGATATTTCCATTAATATTAATTTGCGCTATGTAAACTCCAGAAGTCACGTTGTTCAAATCGACTTCGGCGTTCAAATCATTTACTGTTACATTAACAACCTCTTGCCCTGTAAGGCTATAGATTTGAACGGTTTTTATATTATCATTTGATGATTGAACATTAAATGATTGATTAGCTAGATTGTAAAAGTGAGTAAATTTTAAGTTATCTAAATCAGAAACACCCAAGGTGGAAGTAATTCTTATATTATCTATTACGACAGAATTCCCTGCAGCAACACCTGTTAGGACGTTGGATTTGTCTCTCACACCGAAATAAAAACTTCCCGACGCGGCTGGAGTAAAATTCCCAGTTCTCAATTGATGTGTTACATTTATCATGTCATCAAAAGTAGCTAGCACTGTATTTGACGTGCCATCATTAGTTGCTGCTGCTAATAATTCTATATCTTTATTTGGAGTTGTAGCGCTTGCAGCAGAAGTGTTTCGCTGGTCTACACTAAGCGTGTAGGTAGATCCAACAGTTAGATTATATGGGCCAAAATAAATAGTAGCATCAGCATCCGTAGCAGCAAATGTATTGTTTGAGAAAACATAGCTTATGCCATTACTTGCAAAATCATTAGCAGTATTTCCATCAGTAAGGTTATCCTGTCCAAATGACCAATTGTTAGTATTTGAGAAAAAGCTGAGGCCCAAATTCAATAGAAGAGCTTGGTTAGGTGCCGGTTCTAAATCTTCAGAAAACGGAAAGGTTATCATTGGGCTTGGACTGGTACCTGCAAAGCCCTCTGTTGCAGTAGAAAACCCATCAGTTCCACAATTTTGTCTTACGAACACATTGTAAGCTACACCTGGCGTCAAGCCTGTTAGTTGATATGTGTTGGTTCCAGTTACATTTACAACAGTACCACCCACTACGTTACCTTGAGTGTAAGGGAATTCACCATACTCCACTTCATAATCTCCTACTGCGTCCCATGCTATGGTAGATGTTGTTGTAGTAAAATCAGTTATTCCTAAATTGGTTGGCGATGGACATGCAACTGGTGTAAACGTTGCATTGAATGTGAAGGAAGCTGGATTCCATCTATTGTCCCACGCAATCGTGTAAACAGTTCCAGAAGTCACATTTATAGTGACGTCAGTAAGGTAATTAGAAGCAGATATATCATCATTTCCTCCCACGCATGTTAATGCGCCACAGGTACCTGTATATATAGAAACCCTGGTGTCATCACTAGCATTTCCTGGTATGTCAGAATTTAAGTTTAAAGTACCAGTTGCAGTTGCTGTAAACTGGTACCACTCTGCGGCAGTTCCCAGATTAGTACTTGTGTCAGCACAGTTTTGAGTGATTGCAGTGCCATTTATGGTGCCTACCATGTTTCCAGAAGTCAGGCTTATTGGCAGAGCCGTAGCACAAGTGTCTTGCGCATAAGTTGTTGCTCCCAATAAAAGTGAGAACATTAAAAGAGTAATTTTTTTCATAACATATAGAGTTTTGTGTAAGTTTCAAATATAACCCTTTTACCTTTTTTTAAGTAAACATTATTAGTTAAAAATTTAATCTCTTATCTTATGTTTTTACTTTATCCAGTGATGCTTTTAATTTATCGATTAAGTGTATTTTTGATAGTTATACAGTTAATAACTAGAGTATCACAAGTTTTATAGTTACTAGATATTCCTATATTACATGACCCTTTTTGTCACGATTTGTGTGTAGAGAACATTGAAAAACGTGTTTTCTTTTACTAATGAAGATGTTAAGTTGTGTACTTCTAAATTACGCATCAACTATCTTTGCATAGCATGAAAGTAGTTGAGCAAATAAAAGAACCAGTAAGTTATGAAATGGAGCTGTTTGAACAAAAGTTCAGGCTGTCCATGGCTTCGCGTATCGCATTGCTTAACCGCATCACACATTTTATTGTGAACCGCAAGGGCAAACAAATGCGCCCTATGTTTGTTTTTCTCGTAGCCAAAATGGTGAGTAGAGGACAGGTAAACGAGCGCACCTATCGAGGTGCAGCCGTAATTGAGCTCATACATACTGCAACACTCGTGCATGATGACGTCGTGGACGATAGTTTGAAACGTCGTGGCTTTTTCTCGGTTAATGCTTTGTGGAAAAACAAAATCGCGGTGCTTGTAGGTGATTATTTGCTTTCTAAAGGGTTGTTACTTAGTATAGACAACAACGATTTTGACCTACTCAAAATTATTAGTGTTGCCGTGCGAGAAATGAGTGAGGGTGAACTTCTCCAGATAGAAAAAGCACGCAGACTTGATATTACGGAAGATGTCTACTATGACATCATCCGCAAAAAAACGGCGACGCTCATCGCGGCCTGTTGTAGTCTTGGCGCATGTTCTGTTGCGCCGCAGTCAGAGGATGTGGAGAAAATGCGCGCATTTGGTGAGCTCATAGGAATCGCCTTTCAAATTAAGGATGATTTATTTGATTATGGAAATGAGCGCATAGGTAAGCCTACCGGCATTGACATTAAAGAGCAAAAAATGACGTTGCCGTTGATTTATACCTTAAACAATTGTACCGCAACAGAGAAAAAATGGATAATAAATTCCGTTAAAAAGCACAACCGCGATAAGAAACGCGTGCGCGAGGTTATAGATTTTGTTATCAAGAGCGGTGGTCTAGACTATGCCGTAAAAGCCATGTATGACTATAGGAATCAGGCCATGGAAATTCTGGATACATATCCAGAAACGGAGTACAAAAAGTCGCTGGTACTCATGCTCGAGTATGTCATAGACCGTAAGAAATAACTTGCAAAAAGCTTGTTTAATGCTCATGGTTCATCTTTTATAGGTGAATTGTGACTATTCCGCTTTCGCGAAAGCGGGATTCAAAACCTGTAAAATATTACAATACAGGCTTTTAAATTACTTATCTAATCGCAACACGCTAGCACCATAGCTCAATCAAAAGAAGTACCTTTGCAACCGCAAATTATACAGCATGAGCATAGTAGCTATTATAGGAAGACCCAATGTGGGAAAATCGACACTCTTTAACCGATTTATTAAAAGAAGAGAGGCTATTACCGATGCCGTAAGTGGTGTAACCAGAGACAGGCACTACGGAAAAAGTGATTGGAACGGTAAGGAATTTTCAGTTATCGATACAGGTGGTTACGCTATAGGAACCGAAGATGTTTTTGAAGAAGAAATAGACAAGCAGGTAGAACTAGCCATAGACGAGGCTGATGTGATACTTTTTATGGTTGATGCTGAAACTGGCGTTACAAGTCAGGATGAGGACGTTGCAAAATTATTACGCAAGGTCAAAAAACCAGTGATGCTCGTTGTCAATAAGGTTGATAACACAAAACGTGAACAAGACGCTTACGAATTCTATAATTTGGGATTAGGTGAATTATTTACCATTTCTAGTATTAACGGCAGTGGAACTGGTGATTTGTTAGATGCCGTAGCGCTTGCGTTACCAGAACACGTGGAAGAAGAAGTTAGTGAACTGCCACGTTTTGCCGTTGTAGGAAGACCTAATGCGGGTAAATCTTCTTTTATCAATGCATTAATAGGCGAGGAGCGTTATATCGTAACAGACATTGCTGGAACAACAAGAGATTCTATAGATACTAAATACAACCGTTTTGGTTTTGAGTTTAACCTGGTAGATACTGCTGGGATAAGACGCAAGAAAAAAGTAAAGGAAGACCTAGAATTTTATAGCGTGATGCGCAGTGTGCGCGCTATAGAGCATTGTGACGTGTGTATTTTGATTTTAGACGCAACCCGTGGTTTTGATGGTCAGGTACAAAATATATTTTGGCTCGCTGAGCGTAACCGCAAGGGTATCGTTGTGCTTGTAAATAAATGGGACCTTGTTGAAAAGGATACAAATACCGTGCGTGACTATGAAGCTCGCATACGAGAAGAAATGGCACCGTTTACTGATGTTCCAGTAATATTTATATCTGTGTTGAATAAGCAACGTATTTTCAAAGCGATTGAGACAGCGGTAGAGGTTTTTCAAAACAGGTCTAAACGTATTAAAACCAGTGAACTTAATGAGACTTTGTTACCGCTTATAGAAGCATATCCACCGCCATCGCTAAAAGGTAAATTTGTAAAAATTAAGTTTATTACACAATTACCTACACCGCAACCGCAGTTTGCGTTTTTCTGCAATCTGCCACAATATGTTAAAGAGCCTTACAAGCGTTTCTTAGAGAACCAGTTGCGTAAGAAGTTTGATTTCCACGGTGTACCTATAGATGTGTACATGCGCAAAAAATAGAAGGATTTAAATTACAATTTCCAAATCTCAAACTCCAGATCACGACCGCAAAATGACAACGTTTTTGTCGTGAAAAATAATGTCTTATAGTATACCAGACTAGTCTCTTCCCTTAGGGAAGACGGAAGATGGGATATTACAATTTCCAATTTCCAAATCTCAAACTCCAAACTCCCTTTATTAATTGGGACTTTGGAGTTTTTTT
>JANQTO010000137.1 GCA_030731685.1 Nonlabens sp. | reverse complement strand
GCTAGACATGAAAGACTATGCCCGCACGCTCAAAATAACAAACGACGCCATAGAGCTGTTTCCTGCACAGGCACTGTTATATCTCATGAATGGCGTTGCACTTAATAATCTGAATCAAAGTGATAAGGCAATACGCACGCTAGAAACGGGACTTTCTTTTATACTTGATGAGGTTAAGATAGAACACGACATGTATGAGCAACTTGCAGTCGCATACACTAAAAAAGGCGATACTGCCAAAGCATCTAAAATGCGTGCCGCGGCACAGAAACTTTCTAAATAGAAAATGAGAATACTTAAAATAAGCCTTGTACTACTTTCGGTTTTTATCACATCTTGTGGAACGGTACGCCGCGCTGCAGACGGTGGCGAGGCAAACGCCCAAAAAAGCAAAGTGGTAAAATCGCACAATGCCGCTGCTCTTGACTTTAAAACGATTTCTGCCCGCATGAGCGTGGATTTTAAGGATGAAAAAAGAGAGCAATCGGTCACCATGGATTTACGCATGGAAAAAGGACAAAAAATATGGATGAGCGCGCGTGTTCTAGGTTTTACCGTTGCAAAGGTTTTTATAACCCGAGACCGCGTGCAGTTTTATGAGAAATTAAACAATCAATCGTTTGATGGGGATTTTAGCTTAATAAGTGACTTTTTAGGTGAAGAAGTAACCTTTGACCAGGTCGAAGCGATTTTGCTAGGTCAGGCTGTGGAACCGCTAGATAAAAAATCGTTTTCCATTGAAGGAAATGAGTATCTTTTTAAAGAAGGCGCACTCATAGAAAAGCTTTTTAAACTACGTCCTGCAGATTTCAAACTAAGCGAGCAATCTATCACTAAGGCAGCTGAGGATAGTTATTTACAAATAAAGTATCCAGACTATCAAGTAGTTTCAGGTAAAATAGTGCCGCTTAAGGTGATGATAGATGCCCGTAAGGAAAATAAGAATACTTTTGTATCGTTGGAGTTTAGGGACGTGACCTTTGATCAAAATCTGAGCTACCCGTTTGACATGCCTTCCAATACTAAACCAATCAAATTTTAATGAAATTTCGTCCACTATTTATCGTCTTGATGCTTTTATGTTTTGTCGGTGTGCAAGCGCAATCAGAACAAGAAAGACTGGAGCAGCGTAAAGCGGCCATACAACGTGAAATAGACGCAGCAAACAACCTGCTCAAAAAAGCCAAAAAGGAAAAGTCAAACGTGTTGAACGTGGTGAATACCATTAATAAAAAGATTTCCAACACCCAAGAAATCATAACGATTACAAATAAGCAGGCAAATTCTATCACGCGTAATATTGTTACTAATAAGCAAGAAATCACAAAACTTGAGGCGGAGATTAAAGAGCTAAAAGCGGAGTATGCAGATATGATTGTAAAATCATACAAGTCAAATAATGACCAGAGCAGACTCATGTTTTTGCTGTCTTCAGAAAACTTCTTGCAGGCATATAAGCGAGTACAGTACTTAAAATCTTATGCAAATTACCGCAAGAAACAAGCAGACGAGATAGAGCAAAAATCACGAGAGCTCGCCTCAAGAACTAAAGGACTTGAGACAGAACGCGAGCGTAAAGCCGCGATACTGCAAGAAAACAAAATGCAACGTCAGGAACTTGACAAGGATAAAGTAGAGCAAAACTCCCTACTTGCCATAGTAAAGAAAGATGAGAGTAAGTACGCTGCTGAAATACGAAATAAAAATAAAGAACGTGCTGCCATAGACCGTGAAATAAAACGTCTTATTGAGGCCGATATTGCTGCTTCCAACAAAGGTAAGACCGGTGCAGTAGCGGGTAAATTTTTCTTGACACCAGAGGCAAAAACGCTGGCAAACAATTTTAAAGCAAACCGCGGTAAACTTCCATGGCCCGTAGATAAGGGATTTATAGCATTAGGCTATGGTTCGCAGCCTAGTCCGCTATTGCCTAGTGTCCAAATACAATCAAATGGTCTACGTATACAAACGCCAGAAGGAACGGTGGTAAGAGCAGTTTTTGAAGGCGAGGTCGCT
Source organism: Nonlabens sp. (assembly GCA_030731685.1). Lineage (GTDB taxonomy): Bacteria > Bacteroidota > Bacteroidia > Flavobacteriales > Flavobacteriaceae > Nonlabens. The sequence continues at coordinate 3,963 of JANQTO010000137.1, read as the reverse complement.
AGGGTTGTAAAAGCGTCAAACGGAATTCTTACTGTTCACGTGAGACACGGTAATTACACAAGCGTTTATGGAAACCTCCGCAGTGTAAGTGTAGGTTCTGGCGATAAAGTTTCTACAAAACAACCTTTAGGAACTGTCTTTACGGACCGTGAAGGTATATCGGAACTTAAGTTTGTACTACTTCAAGATACCAGCACCATGAATCCTGCACAGTGGATTACGGGGAATTAAATGTGCCTTTATGTTGTTTGTAGTTGTTAAAATGAATATTGTTTGAAACGGCCTAAGAACATAACGCGTAAAAAATGAAGTGAAACGTAGGGTTGAGCAAAAATCCTCGTTGGTCATTAGATTATACTAACTAAAAAGGATTTAGCTTCTCTAAAGAATCTACAAATCATTGAGCCTTATTTTTGCGCCGCAGTAAACGAAATTTTTAGTGTTAGGTTCTTAAGCCTTGATTTTTTTGTTTCGTTTTTTGATTAAGCAAAAAATGAAAAAGCTTCTAAAAAACTATGCTGCTAAATATTATGAGTAGATTCGGTCTCAAATACTTTACCCATGCCAAATAGTATAGAGCCCTAAACCTTACTTAGAATTTAATCCTCAAAAAATAGCGCACGCAGCTCTGTTGCTTCACTAGCTTTCATTTTTCCGGCGAGAACGAGACTTAATTGTTTACGTCGCAAAGCTGCATCGTATTTCATTTTTTCGTCTTCAGTTTCTGGTAAAATGGCTGGTACAGGAACTGGACGGCCACTTTCGTCCACGGCTACAAAGCTGTAGATGGCCTCGTTTGCTTTGGTTTTCTCACCGCTTTCACGGTCTTCTATCCACACATCCATAAAAACCTCCATAGACGTTTTAAACGACCTGGTAACCTTTGCTTCTATGGTTACAACACTGCCTAGAGGCACCATGCGATTAAACGCCACGTGATTTACAGATGCTGTCACAACGATGCGTCTAGAGTGTCTTCTAGCCGCGATACTTGCTGCACGGTCCATACGTGCCAGTAACTCACCACCAAAAAGGTTGTTCAGCGGGTTCGTCTCACTAGGTAAAACCATGTCAGTAACGGTTGTAAATGATTGTGATGGCGTTTTAGGTTCCATGGGTAAATTTTTTGCAAAGGTATATCGCAATTGCGGTTTAATTTCTAAATAAAATGGTAAAGGGATGTTGATTATGCGACAGAGTCGTTAAACAAGTGGAGAAACGACGGCAAAGCCAAGGAGCTTAAACTGTGATGCTTTATGAATTTTTTTACTTCAATCTACCTACTAGCAACCATGCGTTTGAGAAACCGGTTGCTTTAAGCTTGATAAGCTCATTTGTAGCCTCATTGCGCGAGTCAAAACTCGAGAACGCAACATTATGAAGCCCGTATTTATTAACGCCTATACGCTCAGCGCTGTAACCCAGTTTTTGTAGCTCACGTACTTTCTTGTAGGCATTTGCAGGACTGCGGAAAGCCCCAGCGATAACGTGAAAATTCTTTGAATTTACCTGTACAGGTTTTACCACTTCGTTAATTGCCGCATCCATCGCTGCAACTTGCAGGTTAAGACTTGGTAACGGGTTGCTTATTATAAAACTTGCCTCTTGAACCTGTGCTTTCACTTGCTTGTCTGCCAGTTGTTCTACAAGTAGTTCTGATTGGTTTACTTGGTTTTGATAACCCGTAAATCCAGCGTAACTGCCACCTATTAGAAATACTGCCGCAGCCGCATAACGTACCCATGAGGCACTTTTTGTAGCTGGAGTTTCTAAAGTGATAACAGGAGTTTCTTCTTCTAAAGGCAATAAAATTGCTGGCTCTTCAACCGGAACCGTAGTTTCTACAAAAGAACGGTCTACTGCAAAAGTTTCATGCGATGCAAGTCCAAAAGCCTCTGGTAAATAATTTACCAGATACATAGGTGTGAACTGAATAGATTGTTCACTATTACGCGAAAAGCGACCTACTTTATGAACGGTAACGGCACCTTTAGCATCTATCTCGTGGTCTAGAAAACGCACGTAATTGCGTACTTGCTGCAGCGCATTTTCATAAGGAATTTGCTCTACACTTGCCATGTAATTAACGAGCAAACCATCGTTTTGAGTGATTTGGGCATTAAAGCTCAACCCTTTTTTAGGCGGATACATCGTGTGGCTACTTTCAAAATGCTGTGCAGGAACTCGACGCGATAGTATCGCACCAAATTCAGGTATCACCACGCAATCATGGCGGTATAAAAGGTCAGATATGTAGGTAGCAACTTGCATGATTACAAACTTAGAATATTTTGTTTAATCATTTTACAACTTGCAGCAGGAGTTATTAAGAAAATAATGGCTTTTAGGCTACTTAATTGATTTTAAGGATGCACGCTTTCGCGAAAGCGTAATCAAATAAACCCTTACAGCTCCTCAAATCCTTTTGATCGCTAATTTGAAATGGTAATTATGTTCCCATTCCGACTTGCGCGGTAGGCTTTAAGTCCGTAAATGCCACCTCCAGATGTGGGCTGACCAGTGATTATGCTGTATTCGTTAATGTCATCTGTGCACGGGCAGCTGGCTGTAATGCCCTGGATAGTTAATGTCGAGCAAGGCGTTAATGGGTGATTGGGGTCACTGAGCTCATAAGCAAATAGCTGTGAATTTCCCAGATTATAAACTACAACGCCGCGTATGCCTATGTTAGGAACGACCACAAAATTCCCTGGAAAGTTAAGGTTTGAGTACAGCGGCAAGTTGGTATTAATAGTCGCTTGAAAGCCCACGTCTATAAGGAATGGGTTGCGACCTGCGTCGTCACTTCTAGAGCAGGAAAATAGAATGCATAGAATACTAAGAAGGGCAGCTTTGCGCATGATTTTATCTTAAAGGGTTAAAAATATAACGAACTAATCGATATTTAGTATATTTGTGAGACAATCCCACAGCAATGATGGGATTTTCTTCTTTTTTATAGAAGATGTAGCTTAACATTATAAACGCGCGGCGACTATCTTAGGTCACATAAGCCGTATCTAACAAATCATAAAATCATGAGTAACGTATCCTATTATACAGAAGAAGGTCTTAAAAAATTACGCGACGAGCTCGCACAGCTTAAAGATGTAGAACGCCCAGCAGCATCACAAGCCATTGCCGATGCCCGCGACAAGGGCGACCTGAGTGAAAATGCTGAGTATGACGCCGCCAAAGAAGCGCAGGGAATGCTAGAAATGCAAATTGCAAAGCTCGAAAACGTAGTTGCAAATGCGCGTATCATTGATGAGAGTTCGATGGACTTATCCAAAGCACTTATTCACAGCACGGTAAAAATTAAAAACCATAACAACAACATGGTGATGAATTATAAACTGGTTGCACAAAGTGAGTCTGACCTATCTAAAGGATTGATAAGCGTAGATTCTCCTATAGGAAAAGCGCTGCTAGGTAAAGAAGTAGGCGACACGGCAGATGTTGTAGTGCCGGTAGGAACCATAAAACTCGAAATACTAGAAATTTCAAGAGATTAAGTCATGAGCGTATTTACTAAAATCATATCTGGCGAAATTCCATCCTACAAAATTGCTGAAAATGATGAGTTTTTTGCTTTTCTGGACATCAATCCTAACGCACCAGGACACACCTTATGCGTTCCAAAAGTTGAAGAAAATAAGATATTTGACCTAGAGGCAGGCGTTTATGGCAGACTCATGGAGTTTTCGCGCAAGGTGGCCATTGCTTTAGAAAAAGAGGTGACTTGCAAGCGAGTAGGTATGGCTGTCGTAGGTCTGGAAGTTCCTCATGTGCATGTTCACTTAATACCGTTACGCGATATGGAAGATATGCGTTTCATAAATAAAGTTTCACTGAGCAAAGAAGAAATGAGTGATATCTCGACTCGTGTTCATACTAGGTTTTTGCTGGGATAGTCCAGTTAGGGATTTTACCAAATATATTTTAGGGAATAATCGCCTACAA
>JANQTO010000136.1 GCA_030731685.1 Nonlabens sp. | reverse complement strand
GGCAACGTTTTAGGACAAGGTGGCGGCGGCAACCAGTCGTTCCTAGAATCTATACTTGACGCAAATAACGATGGTAGCATCATAGATGATGTTGCAGGAATGGTTATGGGTGGTTCTAAGAAAAAAGGCGGCCTCGGCGGATTGCTAGGTGGACTTTTCGGTGGAAAATAATTCCCTCATTGCACAGGTAGGTTTACTCAATGAGCCAGCTATTTAACTCTTTTAAGGGTGTACGGTCGTTTTTATGGTTCTATTTTTAAACCATGAAAACGACTTTTTACATACTAGCAGTACTGGCAGCCTTAGCGAGTTGCAGTTCCTACACAGGTTCGAGAACGGGAAGTTCTACGAATCCTGCAAGCGCCGTAAACGATACGGTGCGCATTGCAAATGATAGCCTAGAATATGAAATTATTATCATAGAGCCTGGCTTTTATGGGTGGCTTGCCACACAACCACCTAGAGGTTATTACACGCAAAGTGCCATGGAAATTTCCAATAATTTCAAGGTCACAAATTATAACCTGCGCGTCAATAACCCTACAGCTTATGACGCTAGCCTGTACGTTTTTAGGATAGACTACGAGCGAAATGTCGATTATGGTTATGAGGTAAATTACATGCTATACAATTATTTTCTTTTTTTTGAGCAACGTTATAAGCAACGTTTGATATAGTGTAAATTTGCCGCATGAAAAAATGGAAACAAGACTGGGAAATTCAAGAAAACTGGCAACTTATATTCCCAGCTTTAGGAACAATCGCTCTTCTTATTTGTGGTTATATGGTTGCTTCTAGGGTAATGCCCAAGATTTTTGAGGATATCCTTTTTGAGTACGCCTTTATTTTTGTAGTGAGCATCCTCATGGCGGTTTTATTTTATTACATCGCCATTGCACTATTCAGACCGCTGCGTGAAAAATGGAACGTTGAACAGCGTTGGGAGATGATTGCTATATTTCTAGTATTTGCAATTACGGGCTCCGCATCTGCGAAGTTTTCTGGACCGTTAATGGAATTGATAGGTATGAATGCTTATAATACATCTCCGTGGATTTTCTGGCCAGTGCGCATCCTCATAATCTTCCCTATTTACCAAGTACTTCTGGTGGTGATGGGTTGGATATTTGGCCAGTTTGAATTTTTCTGGAATTTTGAAAAAAAGATGCTTTCCAGATTGGGGTTAA
>JANQTO010000135.1 GCA_030731685.1 Nonlabens sp. | reverse complement strand
GTGTTATGCTGGGTGGCCTCGTTTCCATGGCCATAATTATCGCAGGAACGGCGTTGCAACATGCCAAAATAAGCACAGGTGCAGACATTGCCCGTGCGCTCGAACCTATTTTTGGCAATGCATCTACCATCGTTTTTTCTATAGGAATACTCGCTGCCGGTATTACCAGTGCCATCACCGCACCGCTTGCTGCGGCTTATGTGGTTAAGGGCTGTTTAGGCTGGAGCGGCACCATGAAAAGTTGGTCGTTTAGAGCTGTATGGATGGTGATTTTGGCTACGGGCGTGCTCTTTGCCAGCATAGGGTTGAAGCCCTTGCAAATCATCACATTTGCTCAAATCGCTAATGGACTGCTACTTCCCATCATCGCCATATTGCTGTTGTGGTTAGTAAACAGAGCCTTTTTAGGAAGATTTAAAAACAAACTTTGGCAAAACCTCATGGCTATTCTGGTCATTGCGATTGCTGTAATTTTAGGAGTGAAAACCCTACTTAAAGTCCTAGAAATCATCTAATATGGCGACTATTCATCTCAACATGGACTTGGGCGAAGGTATTGCAAACGAGTCGCTTGTTATGCAGCATATTACTTCGTGCAATGTTGCTTGTGGTGGTCATTATGGCGATGACGATAGTATGAAAGCAACGCTCGCGTTGGCAAAAACATTTGGTGTTTTGGTTGGAGCACATCCATCTTTTGAGGATAAAGAAAACTTTGGTAGGGTGCAGTTGGTTTGTGATGAATCTCGCTTTCGCGAAAGCGTAACAACCCAAATTCAAGCATTTCAAAAAGTGGCAGCTGAACTAGATATCAAAATGAACCATGTAAAAATGCACGGTGCGCTATACCATGCAACTGCGCACCAACCAGATTTTGTGGAGTGGACCTTGCGGCTCATGCAAGAATTTTACAATGATGTACCGCTTGTGGTTCCGTATGGCTGCTTACTTGCTGTAAGGGCGCAAGAAGTCGGCATACAAATTATCAATGAAGCTTTTGCAGACCGTCGTTATCTTAAAAACGGTAGGTTAGTGTCCCGTGAACGACCAGATGCAGTCATTACTGACATACCCAAACTCGTAAACCAACTCAGCAGTATGGTCAAGCTACAACAAGTGCAAACCGTTGAGGAAGAGTTCCTTGCAATCAAAGCCGACCTATATTGCATTCACGGAGACAATGTGGAAA
>JANQTO010000134.1 GCA_030731685.1 Nonlabens sp. | reverse complement strand
GTGTCTACTGAGGTCACAAAATTGTATATAGATGCGTTGCTGGGTTTATTATCCATTAAAAAAGCAAGTAACTTAGGGCCGTTAGCATCATCCCTGTAAATGATTTTATAATATCGTTGTGGAACACTTACATGCTCAGTTCCTATAGATGGTAAACCTTTTTTGAGCACTGGTCCGGTAATTACATAGAGTTCATCATAGCGTTGTGCATAGTAACGTACTTTTTGCTCTAATTTATTCCACACACCAGCATTAAAATCATGATTTTGTGGGCTTATATTAGAAGTGAGAAAGGTCTCATCATGTGCTGTTCTTGATCCTTTACGGTCAGCAGCAGGAACGAGATGTCCTTTATCATAACCACTATTTTTATAGTTGCGCCAGCTTGCAGCACCAGTTTTTACCATTTCATCAATCTCAAAATAAGGTCTTTTATAATCGCCACCTTTTGTGTCGCTGCCACGCAGTACGTGCACGGTCCAGTCGGCTTGCTCGTGGTATTCATTATAACTAAGACTGTAGGTTTTATGGTGTATAATCTGGTTATCGCTTTTAGGTAGAAAATCTTTTCTAGTAAGTTCTTTTATACCATCGCCGTCTATCACTTGTTGTTCTTCATAGTCTAAATTCTCTTTTGAGATCGTATCGTTGTTACTGGATTGCCATACATAATAACACGCTACACATACTAACACAATAATAGGATATATAAGTTTTCTCATGATTAGGTGGTTTTTACATCCAGTGCATCTCGTAGTGCATTTCCCAAGAGCATAAATGCCATAACTAAAGTCATAATTGCAAGTCCTGGAACAATTGCAAGATAAGCCTTGTCTAGAATGATATATTGGTAATGATCCTTTATCATGCTACCCCAGCTAGGTGTAGGTGGCTGTGCGCCTAGCCCAAGGAAACTAAGACCGCTTTCTACAAGTATGGCACTGGCAAAGTTTGCCGCACTTATAACAATAACAGGCGTCATGATATTAGGTAGGATATGTCGCCATATTATGCGCCAGTCATTAAAGCCTAATGCTCTTGCAGCGGTTACGTATTGGTATTCTTTTGCAACGATCATCTGACCACGCACTACACGGGCAACCTCTACCCACATGGTAAGACCTACCGCAATAAATACGGTTAGAAATCCTTTTCCTAATGCTATAGTTCTAGTTGTTGAATAAAGTGTAAC
>JANQTO010000133.1:4042-6015 GCA_030731685.1 Nonlabens sp. | reverse complement strand
TTTAAAAACCCGCGTTGCGCCATCCCATTATTGGAGGATCTGTAAATGTTTGACCATAATCTCCACCGGTATAAATGTGCAGCTTTTTTTTATAAAATCGCGCAAGCTTCAATAATGCATCAAATGCCGATTGTTGTTTTACTGCTAGATAATTAAGTGGCAAAATAAAAGCCTCTGCCTGCGATGCATCATTTACTAGACTATAATGCTCCTTAACGCTAGGGTGTGCATGTTCGTAATAATGCAAGTCAAACAGTAACGGATGTACGAAAGGTCTGTTTGCTGGAGTAAGTAGTGATATGTCAGTGTACAGCGTAATCATAAGGTATTTGCCCAGCGTTCACTTTGATTCCAAGCATATTTAAAAGCACGAAAGTGTCCCCAAGGTGTTCTTCTGCCTAAATTTCCAAAAGTCTTAAAGAAGAGCACCATTTTGTAACCTTTTAATTGTTTTGTACTGTAATTCTTTTTACGATGATACATAATTTGGGGTGATGGTTTGGGCTGTACAAGGTCATGAACCCAAGGAAATATGTGTAGTTTTCTAAAACCACCCATAGGCGCTTTAAGGTGCAGCATTTGAATTTGCGGCGCATAAATGATATCGTAACCTGCACGACGTATTTGCATTCCGTAATCTACGTCCTCGCCATATCCGTGCTCTAAAGCTATATCAAATTTACATATTTCAATAATTTCACGATGCACAATCGAGCAACCAGAACCGAAGGATTCCCATTGTTTAAAAGCCTGCATAGATTCTGTTTCGTGGGCTTGTAAACACGCAAAGGTAATGGCTTTAGCTTTAGTCTGTTTAAGTGCGTGACTCACTTCAGCGGCAAACGTGGCTTGTACGCGCACATCGTCATCAAATAATAATGCCCATGGCGCTGTTATCTGCTCAGATGCCATATTCCTAGCATTACATGCTCCTGTTTTATGAATTAACGTATGAGAAATTTTAAAAGGCCATGAGTTTGTTTTTATATAATCTAATGCTGTTTGTGCAGTAAAGTCTTCATTTTGCTCAACGATGATTACATTTTTAGGCACCATGGTTTGGGCAGCAAGGTCATTCAAAACATCCTTAAGATACGTTGCCCTTCCCATCGTAGGAATAATGACGTCATAGTAAAAGGGTTCATTACTTACTGGCAGCTCCGTTTTTTGTAAAGACTCTAGGTCTAATGTTAATTTCTGGGGTTTTGTGAACCACGCTTTCGCGAAAGCGAACAGCGGAAAACGCCGCTCGTACCAAATATGGCAAAGCAGCAAAAAAAGAACCCAGCGTGATTTATAATGTTGTTTTACAAAACGATACAATAACAAATCTGAAAAATTTTTACTTGAAGCTTCTAATGGAACTTGATAATTAAAAATACCCTGTGGTCTACTTAACTTCCCGACGCTGTTCAACCAGTAAAGAAAACTACAATTTGTTGAAATTTGTTCACCTATTTGATTGACAAAATGAGCATGTAAGTACACCTGCGTATCACTCTTAATCCATGTAGGATAAGGTTTTTCGATAGATACCTTTATAAATGGGCCATCTTCTATATAACCTATATCTTGCAGCCCTGTATTTGAGCTAGATATAAAGCTATAAGGTGTTGCAAGTTCTTTAATGCGCTCCAAAAAAATATGGGAGTCTGTGCCCTTTTTAAAAATAATAATTCCAGAATCTGGGTTATTCAATGCTGTATGTTGAATAGCGGTAATGACTGATTTCCCTTTGAAAAGCTCGCTGGTTACTCTGTCATTTTCAAATTCTATAAAAATCATTGATTGCAAATCTATATCTTACTTTAACTAAATAGAGTGGCCCATCACATTAATTTGTGGGGCATGTTTAATTCTAAAAGTAACAAACTCCATATCCCTTATAAAAATCGTGTTGAACTGAGATTTATCATAATCTTTAAGCCGTTCTAATCGGCGTTCTATTGGAATATATTTATACGGCATAAAAC
>JANQTO010000133.1:0-4032 GCA_030731685.1 Nonlabens sp. | reverse complement strand
CAATCGCTGTAGCGCTACTACAATGGAAGTGCTATCATCTGGGTGAGCGGTTATTCCAGTTTGTTCTGAAATCATTACTTCATCTGCCCAACCTAAATTACTAGTCACCAACGGTTTTTCTAAAGCCATTGCTTCTAACCATGTCATAGGAAAAGCCTCTGCATAACTGGGTAAGCATACAACCGTTGCTTGTTGAATGTAGTGTTTTACCTGGTCATAAGGTACGTGACTTTTAAACTGAACACGCGACAATGTATTTGCTGAAAGTTCTTGTTTTATAAGCTCACTCGTCATTGCTCCAGTTTGTGCGTCTCGCACATCATTTCCTAGAAAAAGTAATTGTACTTGATTATTGGTTTCAGACAATTTCTCAAAAGCCTTGGCGAGTGCAATCACTCCTTTTTTTCTAACTAGTGAGCCAAAATTTAAAATGACTGTTTCAGATTGCGGCTCATGTAGAGGCTTAAAAAATTCCAAGTCTATCATGTTGTGAACAACCTGTATTTCTCTCCTTAAATCAAATAATTGCGTTGTTTTCTGTGCCGTAAATGAACTCACACTAACGACAGCGTCAGCATTTTGTAACGCCCATTTTTCAAATAGAAAATTTTTCTTTTTTTGTGGTCTACCCTCTAAATGGCAAAAATAGGTGTCGCTACCGTGCAGCCTAATGACATGTGGCACTCTAAAATCACAAAAGGCTGTAATGCCTGTCCAGTCTGCAGCCTCCAAAATATCTATACCTTTACTATACTTGTTAATGTACCGTGCAATGTGCTTGCGGTAAAAGTAAAAACCGCCTATAGGATATTTTTTTTGTGCGATGAGATGAAATGTAATGCCGTCCTCTTTAAAAACATCGCTTTCCTGCTGTCCATAAACAAACAAGGTAACCTCATGTCCATTTTCAATTAAGGCAGTTGCAAGATTTTTAATGCTAGTTCCTATGCCAGCGCTGTGTAGCACGCGCTCATGTGGATACTCTGGTGTGAGGTAAGCAATGTGCATTATAAATTAAAATCCTTTACTATTTGTCGTGTAAATATTTGAGCCCCTTGATGATTCATATGCGTACAATTTGCAAAATACGCTGGTTCTGAGTAAAAATTGGCGTAATTTATATAACCGGGATAGTATAATTTAAATTGATTAAAAAGCTCTGTGTTCTTCATATCTACACAATAGGGTGAGGTATAGAAATGGATTTTAGCATTATCCTTTTTAGCTTCTTCCTGAGTTAACTCGATGAATTTATTTGAAAACACTAAATCGCTTATAGTTGACGCATTAGTGTTGCCTACGTAATTCTTAGAATGATATCCTAATTTGACATTATCCTCTTGATTTTTATAAAGTTGCGCAAAACATGCACGTATTCCATAAAGGTAATCGTATTCAGCATATTTGTAAAAGGGAACATATCTTTCTGACCAACTCAAGCTTAAATCTACATTTTCAATTTTTATTTCGTAATAATCAATTAGTGGAATTAGCGATGCTTTAAATGCTGTGGTCATTTGCTCATTTTTCATACCTGTATCCAGTTGTATAAAAAGATGTCCGTAGGTTAAACCTTGTTTTTTAAGTAATTTTAATAAAACATAAGCATCTTGATAGGAGCCACCACTTAAAGCATAATTTCTACATGATTTGCCTGTGATTGCCTCAATAGTTTCACAATCAATATAATTTTCTACTCTTGAACTACCTAGAAAAACATAATCTACATAGGGTTGCTTTTGTTTTAAAGCGAGTTGTAATTTATCTCGGGCAGAAGTGTGGGTGAATATAAAGTCATAGGTGCAATGAAGAACCAAGGCCCCAATCAAAATAAGGGTTATAATAAATAAGACATGCTTTAAAAAACCACCCATCAAAACTGAAAATATATAAAATCCTGATGGTCTGAATATACACCCAACGTTAACAACATAAGTATTACAGAAGCTATTTTAATCCACTTAAACCTGCCATGGAAAGGATGTTCAAATTCTCTATGAAACCATTCATACAATACAAATATGAATATAATCAACAACATTTCTATACTATATCGCTCTATATTCAAATATTGAACACTAAAATTCACATCTGTGAAAATACTTTTTAAGTACGAAAACGCCTCTTTAATAGTTGCTGCTCTAAAGAAAACCCAAGCGATAGTTGCTAAGCCAAAAGTGAAAATCATTTGAAAAAGCTCTTTTATAGATGGTAGCAACCTATTCTGAGCAACTTGGTCTAAATGATTCCTGTTTTTAGCTGACAGCAACATAGGAATGAAAAATAATGCATGCAATAAGCCCCAAAACACAAACGTCCAGTTTGCTCCGTGCCAAAATCCACTGACCATAAAAATAATAAGGACATTACGCAGTTGCATCCATTTTGTGCCTCTCGAACCACCTAATGGTATATACAGATAATCTCTGAACCAGGTAGATAAGGAGATATGCCAGCGCCTCCAGAACTCAGCCATATCTCTAGAAAAATATGGATAATTAAAGTTACGCATTAAGTCAAACCCCAGTAGTCGAGCAGTTCCTATGGCTATGTTAGAATATCCAGCAAAATCTCCATAAATCTGAAATGCAAAATAAAATGCTCCTAATATCAAACTCAAGCTGTTCATACTTTCATAATTGTCAAAGATGCTATTGACATACGTTGCGCAACTGTCGGCTATGACAACTTTTTGAAACAAACCCCACAAGATTAAATTGATTCCTGATATAGCCTGCTGCTCGTCAAACTTTTTCAAACTGGCAAACTGTGGCAACAAATTAATAGCCCGTTCAATAGGCCCAGCTACTAACTGCGGAAAAAATGCTACATATGCCGCAAAATCTATGAAATTACTGGATGCTTTTAGATTGCCGCGGTAAACGTCTATGGTGTAGCTTAATGTTTGAAAGGTATAAAAAGAGATGCCTACGGGTAATATAATGTTAAGTGTACTGGTGTGCATAGTAATACCTAAACTACTAAAAGCCTCTACCCAACTGTCTACAAAGAAATTGTAGTATTTAAAAAAACCTAGTAAACCGAGGTTTATGACCAAAGAAACCAATAACAAAAGTTTACGACGGTTTTGAGACTCGCTACTATCTATACTTCGAGCAATGGCATAATCTACTAGCGTACTAAACGCTATGAGTCCTAAAAAACGCCAATCCCACCAGCCGTAAAAAACATAGCTCGCAATCAATATAAACGCATTACGCGCCAGCAAATTTTTGTGCAGTACAAACCAGTAGATACAAAATACCACTGGTAAGAAAACTAAAAAGGTCAACGAGTTAAAAAGCATAAATTAGATAGGCAAATATGGAATGAGTAATTCAGAAAAGGTTGTAGCACCTTTACCATTTAAGTGGAACGTATCATAAAAATTAGATTGATCTTTACCCATAGGATGATTTGCTAAATCTACAAACAATATGTTAGGATGCTCGCTGGCAAGTTTTTTAAACTCGGCGCTAACCATTGCGTGCAGTTCTGGTGCCATGTTGTAGCGCACACTATATTCAGGTGCCCAGACTATGGCAACTTTAGATTTTTTAGAGTATTGAATCATGGTTTGCTTTACCGTTTTTACATTGCGGAACAGGTATTTGTATCTCTTTACTTGTACTGTTCTTTCTAAAGCTTGGAGATTACGTGTATCTTCTTTGAATGCCTTGTTTTCAGGAACAAATCCATCATAGTTGACTTCATGCTCATTTTGATAGTCAAAATATCCAAATACCCCTTTGCGTATAAACCTAAAATTTTTAGTGTATTTAATGGAATAGATGTTCCAAGGCTCAAAAATGTGGTTTTCATAACCTGAAAAATGGTTCTTAAATAATGCCTCTTCCCTAAAGGGCAGCATATTATTCTCTCCTATTAAGGAATCACCAGGATTAAAATGGGTCAAGTCTATATTCTGTATGATTACATCGGGAGTTTTATTATTGGTCGCATAAAGGGCATATTTCGATGCTTGAAGCTCAAAAGTTCCAGCGTCATAACTAAGATTATACGCTTTTTTTC
>JANQTO010000132.1 GCA_030731685.1 Nonlabens sp. | reverse complement strand
TCAAGCTATAAATGAGCTGAAACTAAAAGCAACCGAAAAGGTAAACGCGCTTAAAGAGGCACTTTCCAGTACTGCAGTGCCTGTGACTTCACACGGCGATTTGACACGTACCGGTTACCCTATGGAAATAGGCAGCCGTCACCCCATATCGCTTGTAAAAAACCAAATTATAGATGTGTTCTCTCGCATAGGTTTTAACGTAAGTGAAGGTCCAGAGATAGAAGACGACTGGCATAATTTTACAGCGCTTAACCTCCCAGAGCATCACCCAGCACGTGACATGCAGGACACTTTTTTCATACAAACAAATCCAGACGTGCTGTTGCGCACGCATACCTCAAGTGTGCAAGTGCGTTACATGGAAAATAATAAACCACCCATTAGGACTATTTCTCCAGGTCGTGTTTTTCGTAATGAGGCGATAAGTGCCCGTGCACACTGTATTTTCCATCAGGTAGAAGGGTTGTATATAGATAAGGACGTGAGCTTTGCAGACTTGAAGCAAACGCTCATGCATTTCACCCAAGAGATGTTTGGAAAATCTAAAATACGCCTGCGTCCGTCCTATTTCCCGTTTACAGAACCTAGTGCCGAGATTGATATTTATTGGGGTCTCGAAACCGAAACCGATTATAGAATCACCAAAGGAACCGGCTGGCTAGAAATAGGTGGTTGCGGTATGGTAGACCCAGCGGTACTTACAAATTGTGGTATTGACCCAGAGGAATACAGCGGTTTTGCATTTGGTATGGGCGTAGAGCGCATCGCTATGTTGCTTTACGGCATCGGTGATATACGCATGTTTTTTGAGAACGATGTACGCTTTTTGAAGCAGTTTTCTAACGCGCTGTAGTGATTACAAAACTAATTTTTGTCTACAATGCAAACGCGGGCAAAATAAACTCCTTACTGGATAGTGCCCACAAATTAATCAGCCCAGGAACGTACGACTGCAAGCTTTGTGAGCTTACCTATGGTGTGTTTAAAGAAGATGTAGACTGGATACGCTTTCGCGAAAGCGTAAAAACCACAAACCCTAACTTACAACTAGAGTTTCTGCATAAAGACGAGTTTGAAAAACAATACTGGTCAAAGTGGTTACCGAAGTACGATTTCCCCATAATACTGGGCATGAGAGATGAGGTACAGGACTACAACGACGGTTTTGGCACAAATTTGGGACTCGATATTT
>JANQTO010000131.1 GCA_030731685.1 Nonlabens sp. | reverse complement strand
GATTTTTTGGTGAACGGAGCAATTTTTTTTTGAGAGCGCAACACCCATTGCCTATCGGCATTTCCCTCAAGGGAAAAACTTGTGACCTCATTTAGTTTCTCATTTTCCTTTCCTTTTCTCTTATTTTGTAGGTGAAATCTAAAATCAGTAATCGTTAATCTTCAATCGTTAATCCTTACTCATCCCACCACACCGGAACATCAATACTATTATTATTAGTAGCATTTGCAGCGGTATTGTAATTTGTGGAGTTTAGCGCAGCTTCATCTGCTGGATAAGGCATTCTTACTGGAATGAGACCATTATTCAAACTAGCCGATACATTTTTTAACACAGGAAAACCTGTCCTGCGGTATTCTATCCAACCTTCATAACCGTTTATAACGCTAGCAATCCACTTTTGAGTGATTATTTGCTGAATAGGATTGTTACCATTTGCATTGTAAGCTGCTGTGGTTGTCAAATAATTTGCAGGTAGCTGCGTATTCCAATATTGAAATGCCTGTGCAACACCAGTTTCATAAAGCGTTTGTGCTGGGGCATTTATAAGACCGCGTTGTGCAGCCTCGGCAAGTAAAAAGTTTGTCTCCCAAGCCGTCATGTAATTTGCATCGAGTGCTGCAGTGTTTTCTCTAAAAATGGTTCCAGCTAGTGAATAATCAGATAGTGATACCGATGTTGTAGATGCGTCAATACCATTTAATAAACCCTCAAAATTGTCGCCGTTACCATTATTAACACGCGGTCTAAAAAGCACATTGATACGGTTATCGTTAAGACCTTCAAGCACTTCTTCCATGGTCTCACTCATGACAAAATTGTTAAAATCACCTGCACGTAATCGCGCCATGCGGAAGTTGTTAGGCTCACCGCTGGTGAAATTAAAAACCGCGTTTTGAGCATTTGAACTTATGTAGTTTTGACCGTCGTATATCGCCTGTAATCTCGAGTTCACATTCTCTTTTGAGCTTATACGCATCAGTGCCTTTATTTTCAGACTATTTGCAAAACGTACCCATGCATCTAAATTTCCGTTAAAAAGCACGTCTCCTTGTAATGGAATTGCGCTGTTATAATTTTGAATGGCTGCAATTCCTTTATCTAGATTGTCTAAAATACCACCTGGTTGCAGGTAAATATCTTCTTGCAAATCATACTTTGGTTGCACAACTCCATCGAGTCCACGAAATGCCTCAGTATAAGGCACATCACCAAAGATATCAGTAAGGCCAGCAGTCATATATGCCTTAAAAATAAGTGCTGGACCTTCATACACGGCAAATGCAGGGTTTGCCTGTGACTGATTGATGATAATCTCATTATCTCTTAGATTGCGGTAAAAAATAGGCCACGGATTTCCACCCAATTGCGGACTTTTAAGCGCATGCCTGTCAAACAAATTAAAGTCAAGTGCGGTCATGTGTTGACCTAAAAGACCACCAGCTACAAAGCCCTCGTAGGACATCTCTTCACCGTAATTATAGATTACCTGTCTAAAAAGCAGACTAGGTTGCACACTTACAGGCGCGTTAGGATTTGTATTTATTTCCTCGAAATCATTTGTACAGGCAGTGAGTCCTAAGACAGCCGTAATTAATAAGAGTATTTGTTTTATTGTTGTTTTCATTTATATGATATGTTTTAGAGCCATACAGTCCTTTAGACATTCAGGCTTTTTAATTTCACTTAATTCCTATGCTCACTAAAAGTCAATGCCGGCTTTAATACCTATGCTTCTCGTAGACGCGTATGACATGTCCTCAACACCTAGCACAAAACCTTGTCCTTGAACGGCAAGTTGTTCTGGGTCAAAATGTGGTATGTCGCTTATCGCAAAAAGGTTTCTTCCTATTAACGAAACACGCATTTTAGCGCCTTCATTGAAAAGTCCCAAAGCACCTTCTTTCAAACTGAAATTATAACCTATGGAAAATTGACGCAGCTTTAAAAAGCTTGCATTGTACACGTTATTCTCCTCATGATTACGGTCGTAAAACTGACGGTAATAACTCTCTGCACTCACAGCGGTTGTGTTTTGTACATAAATAGGGTTTGCAGCTGTTCCTGTATTTATAACGCCATTTGCTACAATTCCAGCATCTGGCCTGTTTGCCGTTTCTATAAGCTGCCCACCTACAGCACCTAGAGCAAGTGTTCTTGAAACAAGAATACCGCCTTGTCTCCAGTCAAATAGAAATGAAGCATCAAAGTTTTTATACTTGAATGTGTTATTGAATCCCATGGTAAAATCTGCATTGTAGTTACCTAGTTTTTTCAAATTTGGGTCAGCTATGAACCTACCTTCAGAGGTTAGTACAAAATCACCGTTTTCGTTACGTAAATAACCTGTTCCATACAAATCGCCCACACGGCCGCCTTCTTCTACCTGATGAAACACGGTTTGGTTTGCACTATCGTAAACTCTAGAAAATCCTAGTGTCAGCCTACCATCATCCTGTGGTAAATCTTCTACAATGGCACGGCTACTAGCAAAGTTTATGGTTGTGCTCCACTCAAAATTTGAGGTGCGCACTGGTATTGCATTTAAGATAATTTCCACACCTTTATTGCGCACAGAGCCGCCATTTACCACCTGCTGACTAAAACCAGACGAAACTGCGATAGGTAAGGATAAAATTTGATCATCTGTCAATGCATTGAAATAGGTGAAGTCTACATTTAAGCGTTGCTTCAAAAACCTAAAATCAAATCCCAACTCTACGCTTGACGTTGTCTCTGGTCGCAAGTTTGCGTTAGGTATAAAATCTTGATTTGTGAAGGTAGGTTGCGCATTTACTGGTGTACGTGATAAAAATGTTCCCTGCGTTTGAAAAGGGTCTGTGTCATTTCCTACCGTTGCATAACTTGCTCTTATTTTTGCAAAGTCAACAATCCTTGGTAATTCCACAACATTACTTAGTATAAAGCTACTAGAAAATGACGGATAGAAAAATGAAGTATTTGCTGCTGTAAACGGCGTCGCTAGTGCACTGGACCAGTCATTACGAGCGGTTACGTCTAGATACAGGAAGTTTTTGTATCCCGCTTTCGCGAAAGCGTACAAACTATTAATCCTTTTAGTAGAAGTGAACCCAAAGGTTTCAATAGGACTTGCTGCATTGTTCAACGAAAAGATTCCTGGTTGCGCGAGGCTGGTGGTTTGAATTTGCGTGGTCTGACCTAGTTGCGACAACCTGTTTCCACCTGCACTGGCATCAAAAACGATGTCGCCAAATTGCTTTTTATAGTTCAGTAAAAAGTCTGTATTTACCTCGCGGTACAGCACATCATGCTCAGCATACGCTCCGGTTCTGAATCTGTTTGAGGAGTAATTACGTAAAAAACGTCTTTTCTCGTTACTGTAATCCATTCCTGTGCGCACAGTTGCAGTAAGTTCGGGTGTTAGTTCTCTAGAAATGGAAACGTTCCCAAACAACCTGTCGCGACCAAAACTGTTACGATTTTCCTCTAAGATAAAATACGGATTGTCAAAAAACGTATAATTAAAAGAGTACTGCTGCACACCTTCTAAACCTGGCTGCCAGTAGTTTCTCAGGTTATCTATGTTTAAGGAACGTGGTCCCCAAGCTACTAACGAGTAATTTACGTTCTCACTACCATAACCGTTAGAAGGCCTGTTGTCAGAGCCACTATTCACGTAGTTTATACTTGCATTTACCTTAAGTTTATCGCTAGGTCGCAAGTTAAATTTTGCAGCAATGGTTTGCCTGTCTAGGTTTACGCCTGGTATAATGCTCTCGCTGCGCAGGTCAGTAAGGCTTATTCTATAATCACCTTTTTCAAAACCATTAGAAACAGACACATTATTAATAGCTGTGTAACCGGTATTATAAAAATTCTTGATGTTATCTGGATTGCTTACAAAAGGTGTAGGCGTTATAGGCAAACCGCTGTATAATGAGGTATCACCACCACGTACGATGGTGCCGTCGGGTAATGTCACTGGGCTGTCATATTGTGGAATCAATAGACCTACATCCAGTCGCGGACCCCATGAATAAGAAATATTGTCATTAATTCCACCGCCCAGGCCGTTTACATACTCAAACTGACCGCTATTTCCCTGACCATATTCATTTTGGAATTCTGGTAATTTAAAAGCGCTGTCCACAAAGAAACTGGAGTTATAAGAAACACCCAATCCTTTACGCTTACCACCACTTTTAGTCTCTATAATGATGGCACCGTTAGAAGCACGTGTTCCATAGAGTGCAGCCGCTGCTGGACCTTTAAGGACAGAAACCGTTGCAATATCGTCCTGATTAATTTCTCCAGCACCATTACCAAAATCTACTTCTTGAAAACCTGCTGCGGCCTCGTTTGTAAAATTAAAAATGGTATTATTATTTACCGGTGTGCCGTCTATAATAAACAGCGGATTGTTATTTGAAAAACTCGCCTCACCTCGTATGGTAATCTTAGATGATGAACCTACACCAGTTGCACCAGCGGTTACGGTAATTCCAGCTACTTTACCAGCAAGATTATCTAGCAAATTAACTGCTTTTACTTCTTGAATATCTTCGGTATCTAGGGTCTGAACCGCATAGCCCAGCTCGCGTTCCTGTCGCTTTACTCCTAGCGCGGTAACGACTACTGCGTCGAGTGCATCGCCTTCTTCTAAGATTACGTTGAGTACCTGGCTGCTGGTAATGTTTATACTTTGTGATTTGTAACCTATATAGGAGAATATTAAAGTGGCATTTTCACTGACTTTAATCGTGTACTCGCCATTTAAGTTGCTTGTTACACCGTTCTGAGCGTCTTTTTCGGCAATATTTACAAATGCTATAGGAACGCCAGTTGCATCGCTTACGGTTCCAGTAATCGTTAATTGGGCTGCTCCCATGAATCCACATAGGAGTAGCATGAAAAGTATAATTCTATTCATTTAAAATTTAGTAAAGTGAAATAATATGCCTGGTAGGCATTCAAATAATTAAGCTGCTAGTGGATATGGCGAGCCCCTATTTGCAGGTTGTGTTTGAAAAACCTGAATTACTTGTTGTGTAGAGGTGTTGTAATTGTTGCGCTTTCGCGAAAGCGTAATCACCAGCAACCGTATCCACTCCACACGTGCATCCTTGCCTGCTAGAAACTGTCGTAAGTCGTCAGTTGAATCTATATCACGCAGTGAAATAAGCACTTGAAGCGTGCCGTCTAGTAAATCAATATAATGTTGAAAAGCTGTAGCGAGATATTGCGACTGCCATGGCAGCTGTTCAAATGTCGCTGCGTGAAACTGCGAGCGGTGCATCGCCATAAGGTACAAACCGCCATCTAGCGATTTTCCCTCTACCGCGTGACCTAACTCCAACTGCTGCGCGGCTTGCGTGATGAGTTGCGGTGTTAATAACGGCGTATCGTTCCCGAGACAGATAACGGACTCGTAACCAAGCGCAAAAACGTCCTGGATTGCGTTAGAAAACCTACTACCGAAACTGGTTCCACGCTGTTCTCTTTCAGTAAAATGGAAAAAGTCTAGACCCGATTTTACGACGGTGTCTTGTACCCGATTATTCAAAACATGCATAACCGCAAAATCTTCCAGCGATTTACTGGAAGCATCTACCTCTGCCGACTGGGCAAAGAGTAAAATAGCGGTATTTGTATGTTTTGTTGTTATCATATATTATGCGACAACACCCTGACAGCTACTTCCTGCACCTGCGGTACAACCGTAACAGTGCTGGGAAATTTGTATGACTCTGTCACTTAATAAGTCCTCATTATAATCTTTAATATGCTGTATTTTGCTGTTCACCTTGAGGTCTAACATTTGGTTAAAATCACAGTCGTACAACCAGCCGTCCCATGATATGGAAATGGTGTTTGTACACATCACATTTTCTACAGCCGCTGGGTTATAAGCTTCTACAAGCGCATACATATAGTCTTCGTAATTTTCACTGGCAACTAGATAATCTAGGAATCGTGCGATGGGTAAGTTTGTAATTGCAAACAAATTGTGAAATTGTATGCCGAAATCTTCCATTAAAC
>JANQTO010000130.1 GCA_030731685.1 Nonlabens sp. | reverse complement strand
GTGGCATTTGCATGTTCCAGTTTAAAGAAGATACGTGTTTGACGTATTCTAGCATTTAAGAATATATCGACCAGCGGGAAATCGCCAAATTGCTCCCGATTCTGTGTATAAAACTCTCCCAACACTGGGTCGTAACCATCCATATTATAGGACGTAAAATACTTGAAGGTAATACCTGTCTGTATTTGTAATGCGCGTTTAAAGAATCGGTTTTTGTAGTATAAGCTATTGCGTGTGGTAAAAGTAGGTACGTTAATAACAGATTCGTCTTGTGTCACATTTTGAAACATAATGGTATTGTCCAGACCAAAATGTGTTAAAAACCGAATGTCTTTATGAGCCTTTAATTTTAAATACGTAATGTCTGAACTTGCCTGAAATGGTTTTGCATTAAAGCCCGTTATCTCCATCGCATCATTAAAAACGAGGTTTTCGGCAAAATAGGTTTGGTCTTGAATGGTGGTGAATCGCAATTCTACATCTATGAATCTGTCCGAAGTCGCCTTGAAAAAAAGTTCCTGCTTTTCTATATTATTGAAACCGTTTTGCCAGTTGTAGTTCACATAATCACTTTGAAAGAGCTGATAGTTAAAATCTGGCGCACGCGAACTGATGCTTAAACCTGCCTGCACGTTCACTTCGTCAAAATCATAAGCTGCCTGTCCATTTATATATTGACCAGATAAATCGCCCACCACGTTCAAACCACCTTCTGCACTAATGTCAAAATCGCCTATGCGTTTTGCAAACTTTCCTTTAAACTGGTAGAGCTCACCTTCTAACCTATTAGTAATAAAACCAGTAGCTAAATTTAAAATACGATTGTAACCATAGTTGTATTTGCGTCTAGCAACACCTGCTTTAAAATATCCTAAAATGTAATGGTCATAGGTAAGACCAGCCTCTATGCTGCCTTCTTCAAGGTCTGTTTGATTACGTATGTTTGAGTTTACATAAGCATCGCCTAGGAATGAAGTGCTAGCCGAAGTCTCATCATACCTATAGTATTTATCTTCATAGAACATGGTGTTGTAAACGCGAGCACTGTAATAAGACGTACTGTCCTTACTACCGAAAAGCTCATAATCTTGATCTATATAAAACCGCTTTCCATTGAGAATACTAGTTGCATCGTCTAAAATTACATCGAGTCGTGCCCTATTTTGAAAATCAGCTTCATTTGACAAAAAGTTT
>JANQTO010000129.1 GCA_030731685.1 Nonlabens sp. | reverse complement strand
GCTGGGATGGGATTTAATGCTCGGGTAATTGCACGTTCCAAGTTCAAAATCTCATCTCTCATCTCTCATCTCTAACTTCTTACTAGTAAACTTAAAAAATTAAATACCTGCCTGTCTTTGCATGCGTTCTTTTTCGCGTTTTTCCTTTTGCTGTGCATCTATCACAGCAACTGCGCTCATGTTTACGATTTCGTCCACACTTGCATTGAGCTGTAAAATATGTACGGGTTTTTGCATACCCATCATTATAGGACCTATGGAATCTATACCATTGAGTTCTTTGAGTAATTTATATGTGGAATTAGCACTTTCCAGATTTGGAAAAATAAGTGTATTCACCTTTTTGCCTGCAAGCTTAGAAAATGGAAATTTTTCAGCGAGCATTTCTTGGTTAAGGGCAAAATCTGTTTGCATCTCGCCGTCTACAATCATATCTGGATAATACCTGTGCAGGTATTTTACGGCCTCGGTAACTTTAGTGGCATGTGGATGTGATGAGGACCCAAAGTTTGCATAGGATATCATAGCTGTTGCAGGTGTAATCCCAAACATACGTGCGGTACGGTCGGTCATTTGGGCTATTTTTGCAAGCTCGGTACTATCTGGGTTGATATTAATGGACGTATCTGATATAAAAAGCGGTCCACGTTCCGTAACCATCAGGTTAGTAGTTGCAACCTTGAGTACGCCAGGAGCACGACCTATAATTTCCATCATAGGCGTTACAGAGCGTGGATAGGACTGCGCAACTCCCGTAATTAATGCGTCGGCATCGCCCAGTTTTACCATCATTGCTGCATAGTAATTGCGCTGTCTTATATATTTTTCAGAATCAAATTCTGTCACGCCCTTTCGCTGGCGTAGCTTCCAAAACTCGTGTGCATAATGGTCGCGACGTACCTTCTCATCATCTGCCTTAGGGTCTATGATTAAACAAGGCTGGTCAAAATCGAGCTCAAGCATCATATTTTCTATAGTATCCTTGCGACCCAATAAAATAGGAATACCTATACCTTCTTCCTGCACTATTTGTGCGGCTTTGAGTACGTTAATATTGTCAGCCTCTGCAAACACGATGCGTTTTGGATTCATGCGCGCTCTATTTATTAACAAGCGTACAATCTTATTGTCGTGACCCATGCGTCCCAGTAGCTGGTCTTCATACTTTTGCCAGTCTTCTATCGGAGCTTTTGCAACACCACTTTCCATGGCAGCACGCGCCACTGCTGGCGGTATAGTTGCAATAAGTCTTGGGTCAAAAGGTTTTGGGATAATATAATCGCGACCAAATGCCAGCCTCGTCTCACCGTAAGCGATATTTACTTGTTCAGGCACGGGTTCTTTAGCAAGTTGGGCAATGGCCTTTGTTGCGGCCATTTTCATTTCTTCGTTGATTTTTGTAGCACGCACATCAAGCGCTCCTCTAAAAATAAACGGAAAACCAAGCACGTTGTTTACTTGGTTAGGATGGTCACTGCGACCTGTAGCCATAATAAGGTCTGGTCTTGTGGCTATAGCAACGTCATAATCAATCTCTGGCGTTGGGTTTGCCATCGCAAACACGATAGGGTCCGTATTCATAGATAACAACATCTCAGGACTTACAATGTTTCCAGCACTAAGGCCTAGAAAAACATCAGCTCCTTTAAAAGCCTCGCTTAGTGAAACAGGCTCCATATCGCGAGCAAAACGCATTTGCTCTTCGCCCAAATCTGTACGTGAAGTAGTGATAAGTCCATCTATATCAAACATCATGATATTTTCAGGTCGTGCACCCAGTTTTACGTACAGGTTTGTACAGGAAATTGCTGCACTACCAGCACCAGAAACTACGATTTTCACATCGTGAATAAACTTTTCTGCAAGTTCCAGTGCATTTAACAAGGCTGCGCTTGATATAATGGCCGTTCCATGCTGGTCGTCGTGCATGACAGGAATGTCCAATTCTTCTTTAAGCCTGCGCTCTATTTCAAAAGCCTCTGGAGCCTTAATGTCTTCTAGGTTGATTCCACCAAAAGTAGGAGCGATATTCTTCACGGTTTGAATAAACTCCTCGATGTTTTTTGTGTCCACCTCAATGTCAAAACAGTCTAAATCTGCAAAAATCTTGAAGAGCAGTGCCTTTCCTTCCATCACCGGTTTTGAGGCCTCTGGTCCTATGTCGCCCAGTCCTAAAACTGCAGTTCCGTTACTAATAACGGCAACAAGATTTCCTTTGGTGGTGTATTTGTATACGTTTTCCTTATCCTTTGCTATTTCTAGACAAGGTTCAGCGACGCCAGGACTGTAGGCAAGTGCAAGGTCTCGCTGACTGCTGTATTTTTTAGTGGGAACTACTTTTATTTTACCTGGTGTAGGCTTTGCGTGATAGACTAATGCTTCACGGCGTTTGCTTTCTTTACTCATAAATAACGTGTTTAACTCCGTCTAAAACAAAAGTAGGCTTTAATGTTCACATGGGTTTTTAGGCAGGGTTAAAATGTGGTTGATTTCGCTTTCGCGAAAGCGGAATCATCGAGTTGCTTACAGTGTAATGGAACAAAAAAGCCATGAAATCAGTCACAGCTTTTTTTCTCACCTTGGCTAACTACACTAAATCGTTAATGATACTTTTTAACCCGACTATATCGGGCAACCTACCTACGTTTTGTAATTTTATAGCCGCAAGTTTTTGCGCTATTGAAATAGATTGTGTAAGTGTTTTATTCTGAATTTGAGCATATAAAAATCCTGCCCAGAATGCATCTCCAGCACCTGTAACGTCTTTAATATCGCTTATTTTTAAGGCGTCTTGATGAATTAAACCAGAATCACCGTCGGAAACTGTAACACCATCTTTACCTTTAGTAAGGCAAATGGTCGAAACTCCTAAGGCATGGAAGTATTCAAAAATTTCTTGATCTGTTTTATGACCATCAAAATACCTGTAACAATCATCTATACTAAGTTTAAGCAATGGATTATACGACAAATATTCTCTTATAGCTTCCTTGGCCTCTGCACGATTAGGCCATATTTTTTCTGAATAATTAAGATCAATGCTTAACTGTAGTCCTAAATTACTTGCTTTTTTAGCTCCTTTTAAAATCGTATTTCTAGCTGGATTTTTACTTAGGGCAAAACAAGTAGTGTGATAAATTTTTGAGGATTTTAATAAGTCATCCGTTATTAATGTCTCTGGAATTATAGAATCTGCTTCTCTATAAGCTGTAAAATCTGGCGTTTCTTGTGATTTAGACACTAAAATAATGGAAGTAGGCAAGCCAGATTCTCTGGAAATAAAAGAGGTTAATACCTTATCTTCCTTTAACTTATCAAGGATAAAATCACCTAAACCATCCTTACCACAAGACGCTACTAAGGCAGCCTGTAACCCCAGTCTTGCTGCATTTACAGCAACATTAGTAGGCGACCCTCCTAAAAAACGATGGTAATTTTTGGTTTCTGAAATGGAAGCATTCT
Organism: Nonlabens sp.; assembly: GCA_030731685.1. Classification (GTDB taxonomy): domain Bacteria; phylum Bacteroidota; class Bacteroidia; order Flavobacteriales; family Flavobacteriaceae; genus Nonlabens. Next base: position 2,622 of record JANQTO010000129.1, on the reverse strand, counting down.
TTTCATGACCTATAAAGTCAATGAGTATCTCTCCTAAACATAATATATCAATGGTCTTCACTAGTCGACTAAAATTTTAAATTCATTATTTAATGTTTGATGCAACATTACTGTTGCAGCGGCACTCCATGCGCATTTTGCAACACCTATGGGTTCACCAGTAAGGGTATTAAAATTTTCATAGAATGAAAATTCTTTTTCAGCATTTAGAGTATTTATATGCTTCAATAATTCTTGAGCTTTTCTGGCGTATCCTTTATAATTTAGTGCCATTCCATAAAATCCATTAACCATGGGCCAGCTACCACCGTTATGAAATTCATACGGGAAGTTCCTAAATTCATATTTACAATTGTCCTTTAACAAACTCCATTCTGAATCTTGTTCCATTACAGGCGGCCAGAATGCCGGTAAAACATGAAGTTTTGTATCATTTAACAAGGACTGACTAAAGGAAATAATATTGTTTTCAAGTTCTGTATTACCCAGATTTAGAATTAAAAACAGGCTATTTGCAAATGCGTCAAACTGCGTTTTATAACCAGATGGTGAGAATGAAGCTGGTATGTATGCCTTTTTAAGCATGGCATCATAAGCTCTAGGGTGGAACTTTTCATCTTTAGAATCAGGTAAAAAATTTGCCTTTAATTGATTGTGAATTTTATGAATTTTCTCAGTAATCTGCTCATTATTCTCAAAATGGTTATATGATTTTAGTGCCCATAATCTTAATAATTGATCATACAGCACATAACCGTCAGTAATATACTCATCTGCCCAGTTGCCAGATAGTGGCACATACATTAAGTGCTTGTTATTAAACTCCCAAGTATTTAAAAGAAACAAACATTTTTCAATTTGAGGCTTGTAGTCATTTACAATACTTTTATCCTTTTTATAATAGGCCAGCTGGCACACGCCTATTATGAACCATGTAACAGCATCCACTCTACCCGCCAGACCGCCATAACTTATTTCAACATTACTCCCATTAAAGGCTACGTTAGATGGTATAGTTCCTATTTCATGTTGATGTACTGCAAGTGTATTTAACGTTTTTTCAAATGTACTTATGAGTTCCTCATCACCTGAGGCCAGTGCTGCAAGCCCGCAAATAACACCATCTCTGGCCCATACTCTTTTGTAATTTGAGATGTCCAGTGCACTTGCTAGAAAACCTTGTTTTGAAGACGCTTTTCTAAGTAGCTCGAGAGATGCAATGTACGCTTCACTATTCATTAATTGCTGTTTTTTTTGTTTGTATAAGCAAGGTCGCTATTGTTGCAAAAATCAACAAAATACCTGCAAAGGTTATGGCATTACGAGGGTCATTCCCTAAGAAGTGCTTTAAAATGTAACCAAATGATAAATTCTGAATTATCATAGGTATCACAATCATCATATTGATGATTCCCATATACACTCCATACCGTTCTTTGGGGATATTTGAAATGACCATCAAATAGGGAATTCCCATCATACTGGCCCATCCTATTCCAAAACCGGTAATCGCAAAGAGCAGCATATATTTATCTTCTATATGAGGAAATGCTAAAAATCCAGCAGCAGCTAGAAGTAAACAACCTGCGTGAACACGTTTTGGGCTGTACTTTTTAGCTAATCCTACAAGTGCAAAAGCGACCAAAAAGGTAACCACGTTGTACCAGCCGTTAACTAAGGCTGTCCAACTCACAGCTTCTTCATATGCCGCACCATTACTTAAAGGAGTCGCATCCCATACTGAAAGTGCTACGCTTTTAGAAGAGTTTTGCCAATAGCAAAAAAGAGCATACCATTGAAAAAGATACACTAATGATAGTTGCCACATGACCTTAGGCATGTCCTTAATTGCAGCTAGTATTTCTTTAAAAGGCCCCAATACAGAGCGTTTTTCACTCCGCATTATAGCCAGCTCTTTGTCTGTAGGTGGAATTTCTTTAGTTTTACTAATACTCCATAATATGGTGGCAATAGAGCAAAAAGCCCCGAGAAAAAAAGATGCATAAACCCATGACGGTAGTGAACCCGTTTTACCTATTATAAAAAGCGGAAAAATGAATATAGACAGGTTTGCGAGCACCTGACCTAAACCGGTAAAAAAACTTTGCATTTGAAATCCTAGAGGCTGTTGCTCAGCAACTAATTTGTCTGCGATAAGCGCTCGGTAAGGTTCCATGGCTGTGTTATTTCCCGCGTCTAAAATCCATAGTAGACCAGCTGCCATCCATAAAGAACTACTGAATGGAAATAGCAATAGACTTACACTACACAGCAAAGCACCTATAAGAAAATACGGTTTGCGCCTACCGAATCTAGGCGACCAGGTTTTATCGCTCATAGCGCCTATTATGGGCTGCACAAGTAGCCCTGTAACTGGACCTGCAAGATGCAAAATGGGTATCTGGTCTGGTGCAGCGCCTAGAAAATCATAAATAGGCGTCACCGCACTCTGTTGCAACCCAAAGCTGTACTGAATGCCAAAAAACCCGACGTTCATATTCAGTATTTGCCAAAAGCTTAATTTAATCTTACTTATTTTCATTCTGAACCTTTTGTTGTTGCGCAAGGTATTTCTGTACCTTCATAAGTTAAACTCTATTCGGGTTAAAATAATAGAGCTAG
>JANQTO010000128.1 GCA_030731685.1 Nonlabens sp. | reverse complement strand
GCTGGGTCATCAAAATCCCAATACGGAACACCGTCTTTTCTCAACCTAGGATGGTTTAAGTAGAAAGTTGCAGTTTTCTGAGCTTGGGCGAGATATTTTGTGTCTTTGGTGTATCGATACATCATGGTGTATCCATAAATAGCCCAGCCTTGGCCACGTGCCCATGAAGAGTCATCGTTTATACCTTGGTGCGTTACTTTATCTTTCACCGCTCCGGTAATGGTATCGTATACAACAACATGAAATGTACTGTTGTTATCTCTAAAATGATTTTTCAACGTAGTGTTTGCATGATTGATTGCGACATCCCTAAACCGAGTATCTCCAGAAAGCTTAGAAGCTTCAAAAAGTAATTCTAGGTTCATCATATTATCGATAATTACAGGAAATTCCCATACGTCTCTATTGAAATCCCAAGAGCGTATTGCCTTAACAGTTGGATTGTACCTGGTGATAAGAGTTTCGGCACTTTCAATAATAACCTCTTTGTACTGTGGATTTTTTGTCGCTTTATATCCTTCACCAAAACTGCAATACACCTTGAAACCCATGTCGTGAGTCCGGTTATTGTACTTTTCTTTTTCTATGAATGCTGTCCATTGTTCCGCTTTTTCGCGAAAGCGTTCATCACCCGTAAGCTCATAGATTTGCCACAGGTTACCTGCATAAAACCCGCTGGTCCAGTCTTTAGAAGGCACTTTGTTGATTTTACCCGTCTTTGGTGTCATACTGCGCGGGAAGCTCAAAGAATCTACAGGATAGTTCAACAAATTAGTATAACGTTTCGATACCAGGTCACTTGTCACTGTAGCTGACGGCTCTTTTTTAGTTCCGCAGGCTAGTACGAACATAATCGTAAGGAGTATTAAAGAACTATAAAGTACAGTTTTAGAAAATTTTGAGTTTATGCTCATAGGAGTACTGTTGGTTTATTTCAATTATAATTTTGCTCAAATCGGCTCATGGTTAAAGGCTATTCTACTTTTCAGAAAGTCGTTTTTGCAACTGATGCTCGTACAAAGAAGGTGTTTTAATAATCGCTGTATTTGTACCTTCTATATACGCTTCTGGACCGTATGTTATGGTAAACGGTTTATTACCATGTACACCTATAACATTGGCATAAGGACCGTCACTCATGCCATTTAAGTTGAATTCTGGTAAATCATTGTTTGTTATAATTACCTCAGTATTCCAAAATGTGCTAAA
>JANQTO010000127.1 GCA_030731685.1 Nonlabens sp. | reverse complement strand
GCGCTTTATCTAGGTCTTCTGTAAAGCCTAAGATGTAACCGCCACCGCCAGATCCACAAAGTTTAAGGTAATAATCGCCTGTATCAAGACCATTTTTCCACAGGGCGTGAAACTGCACTGGAATCATGGGTTTAAAGTTGTCTAGAACAATACCCGAAAGTTTCTTCACGTTACCGAAGAGCCCTTTTACATCACCGCTTAAGAAATCTTCTACACACATGTCTGTGTATTTAACAAACTTATTTTTCAACATCTTACGGAAACCTTCTTGCTTCATGCTTTCCATGAAAATATTTACCATAGGAGCCGTTTCTCCTATGATGCCAGAATCTAATAAAAACACCGCACCACGACCGCTTGCGGTTTGTGACGGGATACCAGCTGGCTCTATATCTTGCTGACTATTAATAAGAATAGGCAAGCTTAAATAACTATTTAATGGGTCAAGACCAGAACTTTTACCGTGGAAAAAACTTTCTATTTTACCGAAGATTTCTTTCAAAATAAGTAGTTTCTCTCTGGTTAAATTCTCGAGCACCGTAATTTTTTCAATGGCATACTTGTCATAAACAGCTGCAACGAGCGCTCCACTACTTCCTACGCCATAACCTTGTGGTATGCTGGAGTCAAAGTACATACCAGCGGCAACGTCTTCTTTCATTGCAGCTAAATCCATTGCCGGAAAACTAGGGTCTGTTGCAACAAGTATTTCTAGGTGTGCTGCTAACCTTGACAAGTTAGCGTTAGACTTTAAAGCGATCTCATCTCCTGGCTCACTTTGTTTTAGTGCTCCTTTGTAGAAGTTATAAGGAATGGATAAGCCTTTTGAATCTTTGATAATGCCGTACTCGCCAAAGAGTAAAATCTTAGAGTAAAATAAAGGACCTTTCATGAGCTATGTATTGCGGGCTAAGTTAGCATTTATGTGCACCATTACCTACTGAGTCGCAAATATAGTGTGAGTTTTCACAATATTGGACTAATTTATTCACAATCAGGCTCTCAACTTGCTCCACATATTCCTGCGGATACAGCATGTGTACGTTTGCACCGGCATCTAACGTGAAACAAACAGGCACCCCTGTTTCTTTCCTGAACGCCCATATTTCCTCGATAATCGACAGTGTATGTGGCTTCATTAGAATAAAATACGGGTGCGAGGTCATCATCATCGCATGTAAAGTCAGTGCCTCACTTTCGGTGATTTTTATAAAAGTTTCTAAATCGCCGGCTGCAAGTGCATCCTTTAGGTTTGTTAAATTACTGTGTGCTTGTGAGAATCTCGCTTTCGCGAAAGCGTGACCATCCATCAACCCATGCCCTACCGTGCTGCTTACCGTTTTGACGCCTTTATCGACCAGTAAAATGGTGTCTTGATAATCCTGAAAAACAGCATGTAATATAGCCGTTTGGTCTACACCGGTAAGGTCATTACTACCAGCAGTTCCCTCGTGTGTGCCCCAAACTACGGCTTTACCTTCCAGGCTGCGACATGCGCTACCAGAACCCAGACGGGCTAAAAAAGATGCTTTTTGCATGTTCACTTCAGAACCGGTGAGCAAACTTTCCAGTTCCATCATACAAGCGCTTAATGCTGCCATACTGCTTGCACTGCTTGCAATACCGCTACTGTGCGGAAACGTATTGTGCGTATCAATAGTAAAATGATACTGTTCTATCCATGGACAGTAAGGTGCAATGCGCTTAAAGTATGCCTCGATTTTAGGTGCAAACTCTGGTTTCTCCTCACCGCCGTAGGAAACGGTAAAACCGTGTTTACCTCTTATTACATTAACGCTGGTAATAGTTTTACACTCGTTAAGGGTCAAACTTATAGAAGGATTTGCAGGCAATTGCATGCCGTGTTTTCCCCAGTATTTTACAAGTGCGATATTAGACGGTGCCTGCCATTTAACGGATAGTGAATCTACTAAAGTGACTGGCTGCGTAAGTGTAAATGATGTTTCCAATGGATTGTGCAATTGTTGCCACAAAGATAACCGTTAGCAAGATATAAATAACGGTTAAAAGACATCCTAGTCCAACGCGATAGGTCGCAAGTTATAAGGCTTTAAATGTGCTACATGTTCCCATGCAAAGTTTTTAAACTGTCCACGCGGAACGAGTACTACGGTTTCTATATGCTCCTCGTTATGCGATAAGCGTAGATATACAGAGCCATCTTTGTGGTCTACCACACTCATGCTGGTTTGTGCATTTAACGGTATTTCCTGCTTGCTTTCTTGAAACCAGCGATAGTCTGCGGTATAGGTAATACGGTCTTTGCCAAACATTATAAATTCTTTACCGTAAGTATTCCAAAGAAACAATCTTAAAAAATACCAAGCCATAAAACCCAATATCACCGCGCCTGTACCGATTGCTAAATCTGCATAAAGTCCAAAATTATTTGTAAACAGCAGCACCGGAATAATACAAATTCCTAATAAAGCCAGTACAAATAAAAGGCCGAAAGCAATCTTTATCACAAGATGAGATTTACGTGGGTGTATGACCACGCCGCTATCGCTTTCTTGAAAAACTTGCTGTACGGACTTCATAGCATTTAATTCCTTATAGTATAACGTATTAGGTTCAGAGTAATTTTTTTAGTTCGTCAAAATCTAGTCCTCCATAGTTACCACTGCTCATCATGAGCAGTGCGCTATTTTTTAGGTTTTGTTCAAACAGCCACTTTTTGAAATCGGCTGGGTCTGTCATTACGATGAGGTCTTCTCGCTCAAAAGATGCTGCTATTTGCTCTGCACTTATGTGCGCCATTTTTTTAATTTCCAGCGCATGTGGGCTGTAAAAAACCACAGCAACATCTGCCGCGTCGAGTGCTCCTTTATATTCCTTTAAAAATTCAGGATTCAAGCTAGAATATGTGTGCAATTCTAAACAGGCAATAAGTTTGCGCTCATTATATTGTGTGTGCACTGCACGTGTTGTCGCCTCTACCTTACTTGGTGAATGTGCAAAATCTTTATAAATTACCGTATTGGTATTTTCAGCAACTTTTTCCAAACGCTTGGACGCTCCTTTAAAAGTAGCGATGGCTTGATAGAAATCGTCCTCATCTACACCCATGTGCTGGCAAATCCACTTTGCACCTGCAAGATTGCTCAGGTTGTGGTCGCCAAAAATCTCAATGGGCATATCACCTTCAGGCGTTTCTAGATAAGTCTTACCATTTTTAATAAAATGCTCCAGAATGGTATATGCATGCTTGCGAGTAGGTCTTGCTGCGCTTTGGGCCACTTGCTTTACCGCAGCATCGTCCTCATTGTAGACTAGTATGCTGCCATCTTTCATTAAATCAACGAAAATGTCAAATTGCTCCAGATAGTTTTCCCATGTAGGGAACACATTGATATGGTCCCAGGCAATACCTGAAAGGAGCGCAATATTAGGCTGATACAAATGGAATTTAGGACGTAAATCTATAGGACTCGAAAGATATTCGTCGCCTTCTAGTACCATAAATTCGTTCTCGTCGGTGATGTGCACCATGGTTTCAAAACCTTCTAACTGGGCGCCTACCATATAATCAACATCAATGTTATGGTAATGCATCACGTGCAGAATCATGGAAGTTATCGTTGTCTTTCCATGAGAGCCGCCTATGACGACGCGCGTTTTGTTTTTAGCTTGCTCGTACAAATATTCCGGATAGCTATAGATTTTGAGACCTAATTCCTGTGCTTTCAACAATTCTGGGTTATCAGCCTTGGCGTGCATCCCTAATATAACGGCGTCTAGGCTTACCTCTATTTTCTCAGGAAACCAGCCTTCATGTGCTGGCAGTAAACCATATTTTAAAAGTCTGGATTTACTAGGTTCAAAAATAGTATCGTCGCTACCTGTTACCTTATCACCTTTATGGTGCAAGGCAAGTGCTAGATTGTGCATGGCGCTGCCGCCTATCGCTATAAAATGTACACGCATAGAATAAATGTTGTTAGGGCAAAGATAAACAGATGCGTTTTAAGCGACCAGTATGTTGCACTAAGATATTCTTTTTGAGGTGGCTTACTACCCTAACTTACTCTTAAGCCTTTTAATGTCTGCAAGTAGCGCACTGTCTTTGTGAATGTCGTAAGCCTTTTGATAAGTCGCGAGTGCGTCTTTAGACCTATTCATTTTTTGCTCATAAAGCGTAGCAAGTTTGGAATATGTAAGTACCGAACCGCCGGTTTTTATAGCATTTTTATAGGCGGTTTCAGCGGTGCTGTATTTCTTTTCATACTCGGCTATGTAGCCCAACGCCAGATAACCATCTACGGGAGAAATCGCCAGCAACTCGTTTGCATATTGTGTGCTGGTTTTTATGGAACCTCCTAAAATTCCAGGTAACTCGCAGTAAAATTGTGATAATGCATGACGCACTTCAATATGTTTTGGGTCGAGCCTTGCCGCTTTTTTGAAATACATTTTGATATCGTCTATGAGTCCCATAGCTGTGAATCTCGATGCATTCTTTGCGTAAAGCCCCATAGCACCGCCGTATTTAAAATTATAGTCGGCATTGTTGGGCTTGCGATCTACGAGAGGCTTGAAATAATCCATGGCGGTTTTAAATTCACCGCTATGCAGTGCCAGGTCGCCCATGCGCTCCAGAACGTCTAAATTCTTAGGGTCTTTACGATACAGCTCACTGAACGCGTCTTGCGCTTTTTTGTAGTCCTTGTTTTGGTATAGCTGTTCCGCTTTCGCGAAAGCGTCCTGAGACAAACCAACTGCACTCACAAAAAAAGCTAGGATAATGACAATTTTATTCATGTTGCAAAAATATCAAAAACGATACCAACATTGAAACGGAATCTTCACGCATTCAAACAGGGTATTTACTCATTGTAGCCTGCTAGCTCCATAAATTAATGTAGCTTTAACTCACAGAAACAAATCTCATGAAGTCTATTCTTTCCACCATATGTATCGTCCTTTTTTCGTTGAACAGCATCGCGCAAACAACTGATTTCTATAAAGAAAAATGGAGCCGTGTGCGCGTATTAGAATTAGGAGATAGGCTTGAGGACGCAGGTAAAACACTCGATTCTATTGAATCACAAGCAAATAAATCACAAGATAAGCAGCAACTCATCAAAATCTTTTTATTTAGGTCTAAATACAGCATGGTGCGTGAGGAAAATGCCGAACAACGCATTCTACAAGACCTAGACGCGCTCATAAAAACGGCAACTTTTCCAGAGCAAAACATCTATCAGGCAATTTATGGGCACCTACTTTACGGCTATTTGCAAAATAATCAGTACCGTATTAGAGATCGAACCGCAGGCGGCGTTATAGATAAATCAGATTTCCTCACTTGGGACATTAATTTATTTTATACAGAACTCAACAACCGCTACGCACTTGCCCTTCAACATCCTGAAAAACTGGTGCTACTACCCGTAAAAGATTACGAGTTGTTATTAGACATGGCTCCTCAAACGCGCGCATTGCAACCTAGCTTGCTGGATATTATCGCTGTGGAAGCCATGACTTTCTATAAAAGCAACGACTGGTATCGTGTAAAGCCAGAAGAAACATTCAAACTTCATGTCGATAATGTGTACTTGCCTACAGCTGCTATCAAACAGCTTACCGCGCCTGACGTAGATGCCAATAATTTAGAACTGCGCGTGCTGCAACTGTATGCGCTGCTTGAAGACCTGCACTTAAAAAATGGCAACATACCAGCGCACATTTTTAATTATAAAAACAGGCTGGAATACGGTTACCAGAAAACGGCTCGAAATCAAGAAGCTTCTTCTTACGAAACTGCACTGCAAGGTTTAATAGAAAGACACAGCAGCAATCAAGAAATAACGATGGTTCATAGAACCCTAGCCGATTATTACTACAACTTGAGTGGTTCAACCGCAACTACCGAATCCAAAGCTTGGCGTGCCAAAGCCATAGAAACTGCAACCGCAGGTGTCAACTTATTCGAAGAATCTTACGGCGGCATGCAATGCCAATTATTTTTAGATCAAATGCTAGCACCTGAACTAAGCTTGCAAACAGAAAACTATGCAGCATCCAAGGACAACAAGCGGGCTGTTTTAAGTTACCGTAACGTGGACCAAGTACAGGTGCGTATCTTAAGGGTG
>JANQTO010000126.1 GCA_030731685.1 Nonlabens sp. | reverse complement strand
AATGTTATTAATTACGCTTTCGCGAAAGCGTAACACCACTCCTTCATATGACTTTTAAAAAAATAGCACTTCTTACCATCATACTTCTTACGGGAGTTATAGCTAGTGCACAATATATTCTTGTTCCCATGGATGCTGAGACCCAAAAGGACCACCTTAAGGCCTACGGTGTTTCCTATTGGGTACTCACTAAAGGAACCAAAGTAAAATGGCTACTCAACTATCGCGGTGGCTCATTTCTCATGCCTAATGTTGCCGAAATCAAAAAAGAGCTCATCGTGCGAGGCGTGAGCTTTGAGGAACTGGGCGACGGCGCGGTAAACGATATTTTATCGCTCATAGCGAGCCCTTCACAAAATATGCAGGAAGTGCTGCTTGAGAAAGCACCTAAGATAGCCGTTTATACACCTACAGGCAAACTGCCATGGGACGACGCTGTAACCATGGTTTTAGAGTATGCTGAGATTCCTTACGATAAGGTTTATGACGAAGAAGTTTTAGAAGACAAGCTTTTACTGTACGACTGGTTGCACTTGCATCATGAAGATTTTACTGGGCAATATGGTAAATTCTATGGTAGTTTTAGAGCAGCTCAGTGGTACATACAAGAAAAGCGTGAGGCTGAGGAACTTGCTGCAAAATTGGGTTACAGTAAGGTAAGCGAGGCAAAACGAGATGTTGCCTTAAAAATAAGAGACTATGTAATAGGCGGCGGTTTCATGTTTGCTATGTGCAGCGCCACAGACAGTTTTGACATCGCCCTAGCTGCTGAAGGTGTTGATATATGCGAGCCTATGTTTGATGGCGATGCAAGCGATGCAGGGTATCAAAACCAGATAGACTACGCAAAAACTTTTGCGTTTACAGACTTTCAGCTAGAGCGTTCTCCTACAACCTATGAATTTTCAACGATTGATATGACTAACAAACGAAAGGTTAGTAAGGAACTTGATTACTTCTCTTTAATGGATTTCAGTGCAAAATGGGATCCTATTCCTACCATGCTCAATCAAAACCATACAAGTTTGGTAAAGGGTTTTATGGGGCAAACTACCAGTTATGATCCAGATGAGGTTAAAAAGAACGTTCTCGTGTTGGGCGAAAACAGGGCAAATGGTGAGGCAAAATATATTCACGGTATACGTGGTAAAGGATTCTTTACTTTTTATGGCGGTCACGACCCAGAAGATTATCAGCATAGAGTAGGAGACC
>JANQTO010000125.1 GCA_030731685.1 Nonlabens sp. | reverse complement strand
TATAAAGGTTTTCCACTCATTGCTTCTAAAACTAAAATCACATTATTACAAAATCAAATTAAAAACATCGAGTCTGATGTTCTTAGCCAATTGTTACAGGGTAAACTTGTACAAATTGCTTCTATGAATAACTATGAGGCAATTGTGGTTCTTGATAAGTCAGCATATTTCTCTGATGAAACGGTAACAGGAAAAGTAGTTTTAGGTCGTTATGACGATACTACAAAACCAAATCAAGTAATTCTTAACGGAGCAACACTTTCTGCAGATAAGGTTCAAGGAGGTCAAATTCCTATAAACTTTGCAGCTGGTGGAGTTGGTGAAAGAAACATTACAGGCAAAATGGTTTTCATGGAAGATGGTAAAGCTATTGAACGTGAAATTAAAGGCTCTTACTTAGTAATTCCAAAACCAAATGAAGCAACCATTTCTGCTGATAAAATGAATGTTGTTTATCGTGGTGTTGATAACCCTATGACTATTGCTTTTGCTGGAATTCCGGATAGTGATGTTAGTGCAAGTGCACCTGGTCTTTCTAGAGCAGGTAAAGGTTATATGTTAAAGCCACAGGCAGGTACTGAGGTTAGGATTAACGTAACTGGTAAATTAAGTGATGGTAAAACGGTTTCATCTGCAAAGACATTCCGTATTAAAAACCTTCCTCGTGCAACCGGTATGATTGCTGGTGAGTATGAAGATGTTAAGAAAGGACGTCAGTCGTTAGCTGCAACGGTAGTTTCAGCTAAGTTCTTAGACTTTGATTTTGACCTTACACCGCAAGTAACAGGATTTTTATTTAAGGTTCCAGGTAAAGGAGCTGTGCCGGTTTCAGGTAACAGATTATCTGCGAGTGCGCAAGGAAACTTACGCACGGCAAGAAAAGGAGATTTAGTAGAGTTTGCAAAAATTGCGGTGACAGTTCCTGGAGTTAACTTAGGAACAGCCTCTGGAGTTACTGTAGAACTTACAGACTAAAACAAATTAATTAAGTAATTGAATATGAATAAGCTATTAGTTTTTGTACTTGGATTGATGATTTCTGGCGCTGCATGTGCTCAGAACAACATCCTGAATGCAAAGAGTCCAGAGGATATTGGTACTAAAACGGTACAACAGTTGGAAAACGATAACGACACTCCACTTGATTATGGTTATGTTAACGACCGTGATATTTTGTGGCAGCGTACAACGTGGGAGAAAATCGACCTTGACGAACGTGTAAACTTTCCGTTGTATTATCCTGTAGACACAAACTATGTGGGTAAAGATAGAAGGTCTTTATTTCATGTTTTAACTGATGCAGTTAGAACAGGAACTGTGCCTCTTTACGGTGATTCATATTTTAATATTAAGAAGGAATTCAAGGACATCGAAACTTCCTTACAAAGTCAGGAGATTAGTCAAGCAGGACTTAACGTACTGAATGATGCTGGAATTATTCTAGACCCGAATGTGCGTCCACTCGATGTTGATACGTTCTACAATATACCAGATTTTGACCAGTATGTAAATACGGTTACTATCGGTGCAGACAATGTTGCAGAATACCACATTAGAGGTGTATGGTACTTTGATACACGTCAGAGTGAAATGCGTTATCGTCTTATAGGTATTGCTCCGGTTACTCCAGACGCAAACTTTATAGATGCTGAGGAAGGAATCGAGCTTTTCTGGATTTACTATCCAGATGTACGTGATATACTTCATGGTGCCAAAGCGTTCAATACCTTGAACTCTGCACGTCCTATTTCCTTTGACCACATTCTTAATTCAAGACGTTTCAATGCTTTGATTTACAAAATGGATAACGTACAAGGCGACAGAGAGATAGAGCGCTATATTGCTGATAACTCTATGATGCAACTGTTGGAATCAGAGAGACTAAAAGAAACAATTAGAAATTTCGAAATTGATATGTGGAACTACTAGTAGATTCGTACATAAATTATAAAAACGCTCCTTTAACGGGAGCGTTTTTTTTGTGCCGCGTTGTATTCTAGATGTACCTTTGTACATATGAAAGATGTCATCATTGTTGGTTCTGGAATTGCAGGTTGTGCGCTCGCTTGGAAATGGTTGTTGCAGGGAAAGTCTGTAGCAATGATAAGCAATCAATATAATGCATCATCTAGTGTTGCTGCTGGTGTTTATAACCCTACGGTATTAAAACGTTTTACGCCTGTTTGGAAAGCACAAGAACAGCTAGACATCATGTTGCCTTTTTATAAGAGTATTGAACGCCGGTTAGGTTTTACCCTTTTACATGATTTACCAATATTGCGCCGCTTACATGATGATAACGAAGTCAAAACATGGAAGCGCAAAGCCCTGCGTGAAGATTTAAGTGCATTTATGCATCCTGAAGTTTTCAATGATTTGGGTGAGGATGCTATTTTTGCTCCGTATGGTTTTGGTAAAGTAAACCACACGGGATGGTGTGATACGGTGCTTTATATGGAAGCAACAATTGATTATCTAAAGTCTTCTGATGCGTTTGTTCAAGAGACCTTTGATCATGAATCTCTAGAAGTTTTTGCAGACCATGTTGTTTATAAGGATATGAAAGCAAAGCATGTCATTTTTGCTGAAGGTTTTGCAATGCGCGATAATCCATACTATCACCATTTACCTTTACAAGGCAATAAAGGCGAGTTGCTTATCGTGAGAATTGCCGATTTGAGGCTGGATTACATTATAAAGTCTTCGGTTTTTTTAATGCACTATAAAGACGATTTGTTTTGGGTAGGTGCCACGTATGACAGAGATGACATGACAAACGAGCCAACCTCAAATGCATTGGATTATCTAACCTCTAGACTGGAAACTTTCCTGAAAGTGTCTTATGAAATTGTTGAGCACAAAGTAGGTATACGACCTACGACGCAAGACCGTAGACCATTTGTAGGTACGACTTGCAAACATAAAAGGCACTATATCTTTAACGGTATGGGCAGTAGGGCCGTACTGCTAGCACCATGGGCTGCAACACAACTCTATGAAAATATATATAATGATGTCCCGTTAGATAGCGAGATAGATTGTAATAGGTACAAAGCTACTTCCTAGCTTTAGCCGGGTCGTAGTCCATAAACATATTAATCCATATGTTTCTTGAAAGCCTAATTACCACTGGTAGCGAAAACACAATAACGCCCATAATCAGGAAAAATATGGTAAGCCGGTCTAGATTAAAGAGAAATGCTGCGATAATGTACGTTGCGATTCCCATCGCAACACCTAGTCCATAGCTCACATACATTGCACCGTAGAAAAAGCTGGGCTCAATCTTATATTTAGTACCGCAATTGCCACAACGTTCATGCATTTTTTGCGTTTCACTAGGGTTGTAGAGATTGCTGCTCACATACATGGATTCGCTTTGGCACACAGGACAAGTTCCCGTGAAAATACTGTATAATTTTGTTCCTTTTAGCATGGTAAAGCTTTAGAGTTCGTGCCTAGTTGCGCATCTTTGCAAAGATATCAAACACTATGCTTAACATACACGATTTACATGTGAGTTTTGGCGGCGAGCCATTATTTGAAGAGATTACTTTTAGACTTAATGCGGGAAATCGTGTAGGGCTTATAGGTAAAAATGGTGCGGGAAAATCTACCATGTTAAAGGTTATAGCTGGAGATATCGAGTATGACCAGGGGCAGCTTGCTATTGAAAAGGGAACTACCATAGGCTTTTTACGTCAGGATATAGATTTTGAGGCAGGACGAACTGTTTTAGAAGAGGCATATACCGCTTTCGCGAAAGCGAGATCCATAGAATCCCAGATAGAAGAAATAAACCACCAGTTAGTTACCCGCACAGACTATGAGTCAGAATCTTATGGGGAGCTCATAAATACATTGAGTGACATTACCCATGAGTATGAAATCGTGGGCGGTTACCAGTATAAAGGGGAAACAGAAAAAATACTCAAAGGTCTTGCCTTCAAGCCAGAGCAATTTGATATGCTTACTGACGAGCTTTCGGGTGGCTGGCGCATGCGCATTGAGCTTGCAAAACTCTTACTTGAAAAACACGATATATTACTGCTCGATGAACCTACAAACCACTTAGACATTGAGTCTATTTTGTGGTTAGAGACTTTTTTACAGACCTATCCTGGCGCTGTGGTGATTGTGAGTCACGATAAAATGTTTTTAGATAACGTTACAAACAGAACTATAGAAATAAGTTTGGGACGCATTTATGATTATCCTAAACCGTATTCTCAGTTCCTAGCATTACGTGCAGAACTTAGGGAGCAGCAAGAGGCAACGTTTAAGAATCAGCAAAAGGAGATTGAACGAACAGAAAAGCTTATAGAAAAATTCCGTGCAAAGGCAAGTAAGGCAACTATGGCGCAGTCGCTTATTAAGAAACTGGACCGCATGGAAATGGTAGAAGTGGACCAGACAGATAATGCTGCGATGAACATCAATTTCTCTAAGTCCATACAGCCGGGTAAAATTGTCTTGGATTTAGAAAAAGTAAGCAAGGACTACGGTCATAAAAAAGTACTGAGCGAGGTAGACCTTATTATCGAAAGAGGTGTACGCGTCGCTTTTGTAGGGCAGAATGGTATGGGAAAATCTACCCTTGCTAAAATTATTGTAGGCGATATAGACGATGCAAAAGGTGAGGTAAAACTAGGTCACAACGTTAAGCTAGGATATTTTGCACAGAATCAGGCAGAATATCTAGACGGTGAGAAAACCGTTCTGGACACCATGATAGATGCGGCAGACGATACAAACAGGACCAAAGTACGCGATATGTTAGGTTCGTTTCTATTCCGCGGTGATGAGGCAGAGAAGAAAGTAAAGGTTCTTAGCGGTGGCGAGCGCAACAGGCTGGCACTTTGTAAATTGCTTTTGCAACCATTTAACGTGCTCATTATGGATGAGCCTACAAACCACTTGGACATACAATCTAAAAATGTACTCAAGGCTGCTCTGGTAAAATTTGACGGAACACTCATTGTAGTTTCTCACGACAGGGAATTTTTACAAGGACTTACGGACGTAGTTTATGAATTTCGCGACCACAAGCTAAACATGCACTTAGGTGATATTAATTTCTATCTAGAACAGCGCAAGGCACGCGACATGCGAGAGATTGAAAAGAGCACTGTGAATGTAGAGGATACGCTTTCGCGAAAGCAGGATAAACAAGAGCTACAAAAACGTTCTTATGATGATCAGAAAAAATTAAAAAGCATCAACAACAGGCTTTCAAAAGCCGAGTCAGAAATTAATAGACTGGAACGTGAAATCTTATCGATGGATGTGGATTTGAAAACGGATTACGACGCTACCGTCTCAAAGCCAGATTTTTTCAAGAAGTATGAAAAGAAAAAAACAGAGCTTGACGAGTGGATGCAAAAGTGGGAAGTCGTATCTGAAGAGTTAGAGCAATTTAACTAATCACCTTATGATTTTCTTAACGCATTAAATGAAAAAGGTATAAGGTATTATTGCTAGTTTTAACCCCTTATACAAAAGCATGCGCAAAGTAATTTTAATTGTGCTCGCCGTTTTGATTTTGGTGGGTGCCGCATTTTATGCAAATAAGCTGTTCAATAGTAAAAAAACAGCAAAGCCAGTACTTAAAAAAGAGGTGAAAACCATTCAGGTAGATACACTTACTAATGGTACAATTCCTATAATTATCGATGCCAGTGGTAATTTAACAGCTACCAGACGTATAGCTCTTTTCAGTGAAGTAACTGGAGTTTTTACCCCAGCCGGTAAATTGTTTAAAAAAGGTCAGGCATACAGCGCAGGTGAAACCATTCTTATTCTTAATAATAGCGAGTTCTATGCCCAGGTTCAGTCAGCACGTAGTGGTTTGAATAACCAGATAGCGACGTTAATGCCGGACCTACGATTCGACTATCCAGAATCCTACCAGCAATGGCAACGTTACTTAGATAATTTTTCTATAAATGGAAGCACGCCAGCGTTACCGACTCCTAAAACTGAAAAAGAAAAGTATTTCATTACAGCTCGTAACATTTACGCAACCTATTACAACATCAAAAATCTAGAAGGTCGTTTAGGAAAGTTCCGCATTACGGCACCTTTTAGTGGTGTTCTTACAGAGGCATTAATAAGCGAAGGAACGCTCGTGCAGC
>JANQTO010000124.1 GCA_030731685.1 Nonlabens sp. | reverse complement strand
ACACTCATTAATTTAAATGTGGAGCCTGGTTCGTGCGATTCCCAAACGGCATAATTGCGTTTTTCAAAATAACTGCCGTCTTCTCCTCTACCTAAATTGGTGAGCGCTTTAATTTCGCCAGTGGCAACTTCCATAACAACAGCAGTCCCATGGTCTGCCTCAAAATATTCCAGTTGTTCCAACAGTGCATGGTGAGCAACATCCTGCATATTTACATCTATGGTTGTATACACATCATAACCATCGCGTGGCTCTACTTCATTTGCACTATTAATGGGCTTCCACTGGTTTTTAGAAATTTTTTGCTTTAAACGCACACCGTCTACACCACGTAAATAAGGCCCAAAAGCACCTTCCAGCCCTACAGGTGGACTACCAGGTCGGTCGTAACCAACGATACGCTCAGCCATAGCACCTAATGGGTGCTCGCGCACTCCATGTTCTTCAATAATAAGACCACCACGATAGGGTCCTTTTTTAAATAAAGGATATGCCTTTATTTCCATGTAATCACCGTAATTCAAATCTTCAGCGATAAGCAGATACCTATTTTTATTTGCACGTGCACGCTGTAGTTTCTCTAGAAAGAATGATTTAGGCTTATTTAGCTTTCGCGAAAGCGAGGTAGCCAGCGGACCTAGAAACTCATTAAAGTCTTTATCGTACGGAGTAACCGCGTCAAACCTGATGTCGTATTTTGAAATAGAAGTTGCTAACAACTGACCGTTTGCATCGTATAAATTACCACGATTTGCAGCAATCGTATCATTCTTGAACATTTGTTGTTCAGCAAGTTGACGGTATTTATCACCTTGCGCGATTTGAATGTATAGGGTTTTTCCAACGATGGACAACCCAACGAGCAGCAGCAGTACGGCGATGACGTACATTCTGTTATGTGTTGCTTTTTCGGTCGTTGCCATTATTTTGTTTCTGCGTTTACTATTATTTTTTGTGGTGGATTTTGCGGTGGCACCACGCCACGTTTCTCTAGTTTTTTTGCAATGGTAGACTCCATTTGTAAGTGCATGAGCTGTCGCTGGCCATCTACATACTCACTGCGCAGCTCTTTTACCTCGCTAGAGAGTTTTGCAATACGGTGCGTTTTGCGCTCTAAACTGTGACTTGTATAAATCATGCCCAGTGCTAATAACGTACTGAAAATGATAAACCGCCAGTTGCGAAAGGCGTTATCACTAGTTAGAAAAGTACCTT
>JANQTO010000123.1 GCA_030731685.1 Nonlabens sp. | reverse complement strand
GATTTCAAATCATAAATATTTATACCAAAGTTAGCCATTAAAACCAAATGCTGTACTAGATTTGACATGCTAAAAAAAGAATATGGAACTACACGATTATAAACCCGAAATCTCAGAACTTATTGCCCATCCAGAGTTAGAGATAAGTGAAAAAATGCAGGGCATTTGCGACTTGTTGGAACAAAATGTAGAGCGTTATGATTGGGTAGGCTTTTATATGGCTCACGAGACAGAACCTACATTACACCTTTGGAATCAAGCTGGTGAACCTACAGACCATACGGTTATACCATTTGGTAAGGGAATTTGCGGTCAGGTAGCTGTGAGCAATAAGAACTTTGTCGTTGACGATGTAAGTGCGCAGGATAATTACATCGCATGCAGTATCTATGTGAAGAGCGAGATTGTAATCCCTATGTTTAAAGACGGTAAGAACATAGGCCAAATAGATATAGACAGTAACACGCCGCACGCTTTCAACGAGCATGACGAGCGATTTTTAGAATGGGTAAATGAGCAGGTAGCTACTTTACTATAGTTCGTGAGCCTTAGTTACGCGCGTTCTAATTATATGTGGGAAACGCCAACTGCCCTGAGTGAATCTAGAACTAACTGTTCTATTTAGTGTAACATAACATTGTACTTAAAAGTTAAAGCCTATATAACTTACTGATATGTAGGCTTTTTTACATTAATAAGACTTAAAAATTAACTTTTTAGAAACATAAAAGTAAAATTGGTCGGCCAATTTAATAGTAATCACTTAAGTTTGTGAACACAATGTTAATACACATATGAGTCACAAAGTCGTTACCCTAGGAGAAGTGTTGATGAGATTAACCGTACCACAAAACAAGCGGTTGTTTCAAACTGATAATTTTGATGTAACCTTTGGCGGGTCTGAGGCTAATGTTGGGATATCCCTTGCTCATTTTGGCTTGCAAAGTGCACATATTACTGCATTGCCAGCTCACGATTTAGGTGAACGTGCTGCGCGCTATCTCAAATTAAATGGCATAACTGACGAGGGCATTGTACGCCGTGATGGTAGACTAGGAATATATTTTCTAGAAACTGGCGCCATGCAGCGACCTTCTAAAATTGTATATGACCGCTTTGAATCGTCATTTGCACATATGGACGAGTCTGAGCTGGACTGGAACGCAATTTTTAAAGACGCCACCTGGTTTCACTATAGCGGCATCACGCCTGCTATTTCTCAAAAGGCAGCAAACATTACGCTTAAAGCATTACAAATCGCCAAATCTAAAGGCATTATGACCAGCGGCGATATTAATTATCGTCGTAATTTGTGGCAGTATGGCAAGAACCCGCTGGATATCATGCCAGGACTTGTCGCTCTTACAGATATTGTTGTAGGTGGTCGTGTAGATCTAGAAAATTGTTTAGGCATACATCATAAGGACTGGTCCGAGAACTGTCGCATGGTGCAAAAGCAATATCCTAATGTTACCGCATTTTCCAAGACTATAAGAGAAAGCGTAAGTGCATCCCACAATATGCTCACAGCGGTCCTATTTAAAGACGACACGCTCTATACTTCACAGACTTACGAAATGAACAACATTATAGACCGTATAGGTGGTGGCGACGCATTTATGGGCGGTCTTATTTATGGCTTGTTACATAAGGACGCACAAGGCGCGATAGAATATGCAGTTGCAGCCTCAGTACTTAAACACAGTACGATAGGCGATGCAAATTTAAGTACAGTTGAAGAAGTAGAGTCACTGGTAAGTGGCCAGAACATAGGTAGACTTTTACGATAGTTATGAATACAAACACATTTTTAAATACCGTACAGAACCATAAAGTCGTTCCCGTATTTTTCCACAAAGACCCAGCTGTTGTTCTTCAAGTTATAGAAGCTTCTTATAATGGAGGCGTGCGCATTTTTGAATTTGTGAATCGCGGTAACAATGGTCTTGACACATTTGAGCATATCGTTAAAGAATTACATCGTTTTCCTGAATTGACCCTAGGAATAGGTACTATCTACGATGCAAAAACCGCAAAAGAGTTCCTTGATGCTGGTGCGCAATTTGTTGTATCACCTTGTTTTGTTGAAGAGGTCGCACTATTATGCAATGACCACGATACTATTTACCTGCCGGGAATAGCAACCATTAAAGAAGCATTTACGGCAAGCCAGTATGGATGCAAGGTGATTAAGATATTTCCTGCGAGTGTTATAGGTTCCGCTTTCGCGAAAGCGTTAAAATCAGTCCTACCTGCACTAGAAATGATGCCTACAGGTGGTATCGAGCCTACTAAAGAAGGAATGGAAGAATGGATTCAAGCAGGTGTATGTTGCATAGGAATGGGCAGCCAGTTGTTCGACAAGTCCAAAATAAGCTCAGGCGCCTACCAAGAACTTTCGGCTGACATCGCTACTTCTATAAAAAACATGCAAGAACTAACAAATCAATAAATAATCGAATTCACGCAAAAAACTGATTTACAGTGTTTTGAAAAAAACACCCTAAAGATTTGCGTAACTCCATAAGAAAGCCTTAATTTGGACAACCAATTTGGTAAACCAGTTTTCATAACATTCAATCATGCTAAATAAAGTAATTCAAGACTCATTAAATATAAATCACGCAATCGATTTAGAAGAGGATATACATGTATTCAACAGCATCAAGGATTTAATAAAAAAACACAACCTAGAGGAAGGTGACAAATTACCTTCTGAACGTAAGCTGTCCGAAAAACTAGGAGTCTCACGTAATCAGATACGGAGTGCTGTTCAGAAACTAGAGTTTTATGGTATTGTTAAAACAATGCCGCAAAGTGGCTCTGTAATTACAGGAATAGGCGTTCCAGCGATTAATAACATGATGAAAGATGTTCTGGAATTAGATGCTCCAGATTTCAAATCGCTTGTGGAAACGCGTATTATTATTGAGAACGCAGCGGTAAGACTTGCAGCGCAGCGACGTACAGCTAAGGAACTAGAAGAAATTGAGAATGCACAGCTGGATTTTACAAGAAAGATTTTAAACAATGAGCCAGCACTCATAGAGGACATTAAATTTCACTTGACCATTTCCAAAGCTTCCGGTAATAAAGTGCTTCACGGAATCATGAAGCTTATTGCTCCTGACATTATCGCTCACTTTAATAAAGAACAGGTCTGTGACAGAACAAAAGCCGAAAAGCTGATAAATGAACACAACGACGTGTTAGAAGCAATACGCAATCAAAGCGTGCCTGAGGCTTCTGAAAGTTTAAACGTACACTTTACAAGTCTCAAGAATTATTTGCAAAACAACAACTAGCCTAACTCCATTTTAAAAGCCCTTCATGAAAAAACTACTTATTTTAATAGCAATTTGCTTCTCGACAGCTATAACGATTGCGCAAAACACTACCGAAATTACCGGTACTGTCACCTCTCGCACAGACTTGGAGCCGCTTCTAGGAGCAACTATTCAAATCCTTAACACGAACAAGGCAGTTGTAACAGATATCAATGGAAAATTTAGCATAAAAGCAAGTCCTAACGATGTTCTTGTTATCAGTTCACTAGGTTTCAAAACTCAAAACATTATCGTAGGTGAAAAAAACAATCTAGAAATATTAATGAGTGAAGACCAAGAGCAACTAGACCAAGTAATAGTTGTTGCTTACGGTAAATCTTCTAAGAGTAACTTAACAAACTCTGTCGCCCAACTTAAAAATGAAAATCTTGCCGACTTAACGTATTCTGGTGTTGCTGACGCTTTAAAAGGTAAACTAGCAGGTGTTCAGGTTTCAAATACTTCAGGCCAGGTTGGTGAACCACCCGTTATTAATATTCGTGGACTATCGTCAATAACGGCAAGTGGAAACCCCTTGATAGTCGTTGATGGTTTCCCTATAGATGATGCACTCGAATTTATAAATCCAAGCTCAATAAAATCTATTGAGGTTCTTAAAGACGCGAGTTCTGCGGCACTTTACGGTTCGCGTGGTGCAAACGGAGTTATTTTAGTTACTACTAAAGATGGTGACGGCGAGCCTAGCTTTACATTTAGAGCTTTTTCTGGTGTAAAAACCGCTGTTAGGTTACCAGACTTATTAAACACAACAGAATTTACTGACCGCACACGTTTTGAACGTCAACTAGCTGAAAATGCAAACGCAATAAACGAGAACAGAGCAGCTAACACCATAGGTTTTTCTAATCTAGAGCTTGCCCGTCGTATTGTAGCACAAAACACAAGTGCAGACGGTAATGGAACAGACTGGATTCAAGAGGCGTTGCGTGAAGACGTTAACATAAGCAACTACCAGTTTGACGTAAGCGGTGGAAGCCGTCTGACGAAATATTACCTTTCCGGACAATTTGTAGAAGATGAAGGGTTACTTAAAGACAATACTTATAGAGCAGTAAATCTACAGGCTCGATTTAATACGAAGTTAAGTGACGACGTTAAGTTAGGTGTTAATTTTAGACCATCGTTCTCTAGACAACAACGCAGCGCACAGCAATTCTCTGACTTTGCACGTAACTATGCATTTTTTGCTCCAAGACACAATCAGTTTTCAAGTGACTTAACAGGGCAGCCCGTAAACAGTTATGCACATGCAAGACATTATAGAAACTTGAACTTTACGTATGTAGATGAAAATGGAACAACTCAAAACTTTGCACAAAGCAGTATTTGGGGAACTAATAATAATAATCCACTTGCGAGACTAGAGAATGAGGAGCGACTACGCTACGAGTACCGCTTTGTATCTGATGCACGATTAGATTGGAAAATTGCAAAAAACCTCAACTATAGAGGAACTGTAGGAACATATATGAGGCTGCGTGTAGACGAGACATTTAGAAATTCTATTGCTCGTAATGACGGTCAGTCGTTTGGTGAAGACGTAAATTCCCTGCGTAACCGTTTTATCTCTGAACACACGTTAAATTACGACTACAACACAGGTAAACACAATTTTGATTTCCTAGTAGGTGGTACCTATGAGTATACGTTTATTAAGACATCAGCTATATTAGGTTCTAACTTTCCTACTGATTTTATATCCACAATTAATGCCGCAACAATCATAGACGCAAACGGCACATTCACCCTTAAAGAAGAAATAGGATTACTTTCTGGTCTAGCACGTGTAAACTATGGTTTTGACAATAAGTACATATTCTCTGCGGCTGCAAGGGTTGACGGTAGTTCATTGTTTGGCCCTAATAACAAGTATGGTTTCTTCCCGTCAGCAAGTGCAGGATGGAACATGCATAATGAAACTTTCTTCAACGAGAACATCACATTCTTAAATGAGTTCAAGTTGAGAGCTAGTTATGGTGTGGTAGGAAACAACAACATTGACAATTATTCTTTTACCAATTTACTTTTCCCTGCAAACTACTCGCTAGGAAGTGGCCCTGGAGCAATTATTTCAGGTCTTGCTGAAAACGGAAACGTCCTTGCAAACCGCAGTATAAGCTGGGAACAGACAAACTCCTATGATTTAGGTATAGACGCATCCATTCTTGATAAGCGCGTGTCATTTACTGCCGACTATTACTATGCAATCACTCAAGACTTGCTCCTTAATCAAAACGTGTCCTATGCGACAGGTAGAGACAGTTTCATTAATAACGTAGGTAAGATTCAAAACAGCGGTATCGAGTTTGCCGTGAATACTAACTTTGATATTGGCAAATTAAACTGGGTTGCGAGTGCAAACATTAGTGCAAATCGCAACAAGCTCATTTCCCTAGGAGGTGAAGAGCAATTTATTAATAACGGTGAGCGCGAAGACCAATACATCGCTCGTGTAGGTGAAGAAGCTATTCAATTTTACGGTTACCGCACCATAGGTATATGGCAGTCACAGGCTGAAATCGATGACCCACTTAACGCAAGCTCTGCTGAGGATGCTCCAGGAGGTTTACGTGTTGCCGATATCAATGGAGATGGAGTGATTACAGCAGCTGACAGAACCACGACGGGCAGCCCGTTCCCAGATTTTACTTGGGGTATAAGCAACACATTTAAGTATGCAGGTTTTGACCTTTTCTTCTTAGTACAAGGAAGTCAAGGTGCAGAGGTTTATAATGGTGACGGGTTTTATTTAGAGACTAGACAAATACAGCGTGACTTTGTAGTAGATAGATGGGT
>JANQTO010000122.1 GCA_030731685.1 Nonlabens sp. | reverse complement strand
ACTTGCGGGAAATAGACGCTTCGAGTTTCTACAGGTACATTTTGTAATAATGACCACACAGTTTGTATACCATCTTCTCCAGCATTTTGTAGGTTTGGAAAACCACATTTTTTGAGGAGAAATTCGAGTGCTTCGGTATTTTGTTGTTCTAGCAGTTTATTCAAGTTTTCGTCGCCGTTAAGCATATTCATTCTGTGATTAAATCTACCTAGAATGCTTTTTAGATTACCGCAATCCATAGTTTTTAAATCGTCTATCAAAGGTTTACTTCGTAATTGCTCTATACTGTCTTCGGAGTTTAAAATTTGCACCTTAACAATCGAGTTTTCACTATCCACAAACCAAGTGGTCGCTATGGGATTTGTCAAATTTGCATTCCCGAAATTATCAGTAACTAAGCTACCGTCTATACCGTAATAGGGAATATTTGCTGGTACGTTGATTTTATTCTCTATCACAGCTTGCTGCATTTGGTCATAAGTGATACCGCGCAGTACTTGCTGGGATTCCTGTTCGTTTTTACAGGCTGTAAACAGCATAAACAAAAGCCATGATACAGAGATAATTTTTAAAGAGATATGCTTCAATTTATGTTCTAATTTAAGTTTCGATGTTACCTATCCCAAATTAAGCATAAATAAATCACTTGCGATGCCGTCACTCAAAAATTTGCCTTTGCGTGTTACCAGCATGGTGTCGCCGTCAATATACAATAGGTGATTTTCTAGGTGTTCCTGCGCCTGTTTTAATAGGTATTCTTTGAAATTTGCGCCATAATCTGTCGTGACTTTTTGTAGCGAAACACCATAAATAGTGCGCAAACCGGTCATAACATATTCATTATAACGGTCTACGAGTGTGAGTTCCTCAATCTCTATGGGCAACTCGCCAGCCTGTATAGATTTCATGTATTTTACATTATTGTTAATGTTCCAGCCTCGCTGTTTTCCGTTAAAACTATGCGCGCTGGGACCTATACCTATGTATGATTTTCCTGTCCAGTAAGCAGTGTTATTTTGGGAGAAAAAACCTTTCTTGCCAAAGTTTGAAAACTCATAATTCTCAAAACCGTGCAACTGCATAGTATCCACCAGAATATTAAACTGACGTTGCGCCTGCTCGTCATCTGGCTGTTCGATAATCCCTTTAACTATGAAGGTTTTAAGCGCTGTTTTATCTTCAACGGTCAGCGCATAACTCGATATGTGAGGCACGCC
>JANQTO010000121.1 GCA_030731685.1 Nonlabens sp. | reverse complement strand
GTTATAGGTAATTTCTTTTCGTTCTAGGGTAGGTTTAGGGGTATATGTTTGTTTTTTACCGGTATGAATAATCTTTGTGGTTTCCTGTCTCTGGGTGGTAGTGGAATTATTTTGAGTAGATGTGGAAATCTGATTCCAATCATAATTTTGGCGAATTTTAAAGCGTTGTAAATTCCCACCGTTTGATTTAATAAACTCGGGCGCGGTACTCCACGGTACTTCTATTTTAAGCGTGTAATTGCCCGTTACATCAACAGTCTCGTCACCTTCTATAAGGGTTTCCATACCATACTGGTCTATTAAAGTCATGACAACATTTTTAGGATAAATCTCTACGGCGCTTTTGTCATATTTAACCGCAATCGCATAATGGTCTTGTGCTGTGGTCGCCAGTGTAATCATTAATAAAAGGAATGTGCTTATCGTTTTCATAATAGCTGTTTTAAAATTAGATAACCCAAAAGTATTTTATATGCTCCATTAATAAAACCGCAATCTGCCCAGCAGCCCTATATGACGACCAGTGGCCCGTGGTCCATTGAGCCGTTTATAAGCCACTCCATCGTTTCTCGTTTTCAGTCTTTTTATTCCTTCTACATATTTGCAGCATCAATATAACCATCATGAAAAACTGCATTTATTTTCTTTTATTCTTACTAAGTATCAATTGTTTAGGACAGCGCGTTAATCTTTCGGGGCGCGTCGTGGATAACAACGGGCAACCTATTGCATTTGCTACTATAGCACTCAAGGATGGTGTGGATTCCGCTTTCGCGAAAGCGGGCACATCACAACCCGACGGTACTTTTAAACTTGAAGACGTTCTTGTTAAAACCTACATTTTAGAGATTAGTACGCTAGGATTTGAGTCGTATAAAACCACCATAAATTTGACAGCAAGCACAAATTTAGGAGATATTATCCTCAACGAAAAGGCTGAATCTCTAGCTGCTGTAACCGTTACTGCCACAAAACCACTCGTGCAAGTCCTGGCCGATAAAACCATTTTTAATGTAGAAAACACCATCAACGCGACTGGCACAAATGGTTGGGAATTACTACGCAAAGCGCCAGGAGTCGTTCTGGACAATAATAATAATGTCATTCTAGAAGGTAAAACCGGCGTGCAGTTGTGGATAGAAGGCAGGCCTTCACAATTACAGGGTGCAGATTTAGAAGGGTATTTAAGCGCACTACAAGCCAGCGATATTGAAAAGA
>JANQTO010000120.1 GCA_030731685.1 Nonlabens sp. | reverse complement strand
TATGAAAGCACATACTAGAGAAACACAAGAAACTATGACGCCTGAAAAGGCGTTGCAGTACTTAGTAGAAGGTAATGACAGGTTTGTCAATAATTTAAAAGCACATAGAAATTTATTAGAGCAGGTTAATGAAACTAGTGAAGGACAATTTCCTTTTGCAACTATTTTAAGCTGCATAGATTCACGAGTGTCTGCTGAACTTATTTTTGACCAAGGTCTTGGTGATATATTCAGCATAAGAATTGCTGGCAATTTCATTAATGAAGATATTTTAGGAAGCATGGAGTTTGCTTCAAAACTTGCAGGAACAAAGCTTATCATGGTTTTAGGACACACTAGTTGTGGAGCAATAAAAGGTGCATGTGACCACGTAAGAATGGGGCACTTAACAAATCTTGTGAATAAAATAGAACCAGCAGTTTATGAAACTAAGGAGCCTAAGGACGAGTCTTTACGTAATTCTTCAAACCTTGAGTTTGTAGATGCGGTTTCCCATAGAAACGTGGAGCGTTCCTTAGAAAACATTCGTGAGCGTAGTGCTATCCTCGCTCAAATGGAGAAAAAAGGAGAAATTAAGCTTGTAGGAGCAATGTATGATTTGAGTACAGGCGAGGTTACACTGGTTGACTAAACCAGAGCTAATCCATTGTAAAGGCATTCTTAATCGAGTGCCTTTTTTTGTGTCATATTTTGAAATGAGGTGAAGCGTCTAGTTTTTTTGAGGCGCTGTCATAACCCATTTGAAAAATTTTCTCCAAGCCTTTAAAACTAAATAAACCATAATCCTGCAAATGGCTAGGCATTATGAGTACATCGCACAAGTCAAATTTAGGACTGTCTTTAGAAAACTGATTGATGGAAAATGCTCTACTCGCAATATCGTAAGAGCGCTTCAGTTTTTTGTCTGCAAGTGGCCCTACTTTATTTGCGTAACTTCCTATGATGAGGTCACAATCGCTTAGAAGGTCAGTTGGAAAATTGTTCATTACGCCGCCGTCAATGTAGGTGTTTCCCTCGATGGTTACTGGTGTAAAAATACCAGGAAATGCCGCACTTGCTAGCAGTGGTTCATATAACGGGCCAGAATCGAACACCACACTTTTCACACGAAGTACATCTGTTGCGGTGATACTCAATGGTATACTTAAAGATTCAAAGGTGTCTTGCGGAATAATAGCGCTTATTTGGGTTGCAAAAAGCGAACTTTTAATAAAACCAGCTTGGTTGAAGGCATACTTACGTGGATGGAATAAATTTGATTTTTGGAAAAAATGGAGCATCTCTTCAACTTGAATTCCCGCGGCAAAAAGGGCACCTATTAAAGCGCCAGCACTAGTTCCAGATATTTTGGAAATAGTTATATCTCTTTCTAATATTGCTTTAATAACTCCAGCATGGACAATGCCTTTTGCTCCACCACCCGAAAGTGCAAGTCCTATTTTCATGAATTCTATTTTATTAGTATGTCAAAAGTACACGTTTTTTAATAGTGTCGTAGAGCCAATATAATGCGTTTGAAATTCAGTGTTTTATAATGTAAAATCGCGTTGTATCGCCACGTGTGTGTGATTTGAAAAAGGCCTCTTAACAAAACCTTTTTTTACTATGTACTATAATTGTAGTAAATTCACTGATTGATAGTTTGTCATTCACGTTGGTTGGCTCTATTACTTTTGCTACTTTATGGAAGAAACTGACCCTACAGAAATTATCGATGTACCCGTTGAACAGCCTAGAACTTCTTTTGAGCTTTTTATCGAGCAACTAGAGGCTTACAGGGTAAAATTAAATCAGGAACAAAGTAGATCAGACTTAGAGCATTTGATAGTCGATTTTTTTTCGGTTCATATCATTGCTGCGTTTGAGAAAATGGGTAATACTCTTGAGAATAAAGAGTTAAGCTCTATGAGCGAAACGGAACTTCATCAAACCTATCTAGTAGTTTATACAAGTGCAGATTATATTAAGAATTTAGCGATTTTACACAGGGATGTTCTTTTAGAATTGACTAAAAACGTTGTTTATGAGCAGGATTACAATTATTCACAGGAGAAGCTTGTAAAGCATTTAAAGGACTCGCAGGAAATACTTTCAAGAGCAATCTCAACTGCCTTAGAAAATCTTCGTAGTGAGGAAAGAAGCCTTAGTAATAAAAAAAATAAGATAAAGTTCATTCATCGTGCGATGAGTAATATGACCAGCCCTTGGCCGTCGTACAGTCGGCAATTAATAGAGCTGACAGAACAAATGGACTTTATAATGAGTTCGCAAATCAGTGTTCTCAAAAATCACGACTATTTTACTGCTTTAAAAAAAGCACTCCATAGCATAGATGCTCAATTTCAAAGTTTGTTAACTCATTACAAGGATACCGTTAAGTCTGTAAGTGATAAAATTGCCGCATCAGAATTATTAAATGGAGACTATGGTATTGAGCAAGCCTTAGAACGTGGTAATCAAATGGGTAATGTACAGCGCAGTTCCCAGCTCAATGAAGATATACGAGCTATTGTTTCACAACTTGAGTTAGAAGAGCTACCAGTAGATAGTTATGGCGGTACGCTGCAGGTTCGAGAGTTACAATTATCCAGAACGGTTCAAAAATGGTTAGACTACGAGATATATCCGCTACTTGCAGACTTGTATGCTATTGAAGAAAACCTGAAGCTCAAGGTACACCTTAGGTTAAACAGCCTTGCAAAGTTGCTCAACCTAAACAAGGAAAATCCTGTTTTCGAGTTGAGTAGGGTATTTAATATTATTGACGAAGAACTAACCGCTGCGTCAGAACTTTCATTACAAATCAAGAATGGGATTGAAGGTAAACTAGATCAAGAACTCCATGTAGGAGCTTTTTATACCCAAGAGAATTTTTTAAATGTACCCATACAAACTACTATTGAAAAGTCCCAAAAAGACTTCATAAGTAACTTACTAATCAGAATTAGGAGAGTTCTCAAAATGGTGAGGTCTTGGTATAAGGAAAACACCTATGTAAGCAACCGAAGTGCATTACAGGAAACGACGATGTGCATCTCAGACCGTATGCGATTTACGGAGTTAGGTCACTACGATTCCCTTTTTATGAATCGCAACTTTATAGGTGACTTATTTTACGTTGTTCGTAAGGAAGAAGAGAAGGAATTTGTAAGAGCAGTAGAGGAGTGGAACGCTACTTTCGCGAAAGCGGTACTCATAACAGGAGGAACCAGCAGTGGTAAATCTACATTCATGCAGCAAACTGTTAAGAGAACCATTAAGAATCAAGTGATTCACCTACAACCTTATAGCTCGTTAACCATAGACGGTAGGAAATTCATTACGACTGCAAATCTAGGAACTGCCTTAGATCACATTAAAAAAAGCAGTCAGATACATAGGTCCAGGCCTGTGCTATGCATAGACAATCTTGAATCGTGGCAAGACCATGAAAACAATATTGTGGCTAACGTGAGATTACTGTTGCGTTTTATTGAAGAGGAGAGTCAGGATGTTTTTGTAGTTGTTGCCTGTTCTAGTATGTTCAGGAAACATCTAAATAATAGATTTGATTTTGATGACCGTTTTGCGTGTATTCTAGATATGTCTAGAAGTAACAACAAGGAAATTCTAAAAGCGGTTTCCGTAAGACATGAGACGTCTCACAAAGCGCTTACAAATGAGGACGGTGAAACCTTAGGTAAATCTCAAATGGAGAAAAAAATTCTCCATATAGCTAGGCAGCTGGATAACAACATAGGAGCTGTACTACAATCCTGGGCTTTTCACACGAAACTCATAGGCGAGGACCAGGTGCGATTTATAACTAGCAATCACGAGTTTGTATCCTTTTTTAACGATACAGAATTGTCAATTTTAAAACAAGTTATTATTTATAAAAATACTTCAGAACGTTCTTTAAAACGGATAACGGCTAGTGCATATGACCACAAGTACAAGGCGTCGTTAAAGAGGCTTATAAATGTTAAAATTTTAATACGCAATTTAGAGGGGCAATTGCTTGTCAACCCGGTAATCGTGCATGAACTGGAACGTATTTTCAATAAAAAGATGAATCTATGACGAGTATGCAAACAGAGTGGTGGTTATTTGCCCAGTACGGCCTCGTATTGCTAGCATTAGTGATAGCGGTTGAAATAGTGGGCAAGCTGTTGCCTAAATTTATAAGGCGTACTGATAAGAGACAGCAAGTGGTTACATATTATAAGCGCTTCAAATTTGCCTTTATAATAATAGCGTCAATGTTATTGCTTTTGACCTTTATTAGGGTTAATTATGTCTTACATGGCGGTTTTCTTATTTTTCTCGCGGTCATCTTGTTTCCTTTTATCCGCAGTTTAATGCATGGTTTAGCTATCAATTTAAATGGTGTCTTGTATATAGGAATGAGGCTTCAAACTGCAGATTATAAAGGTGAAATCAAAAAATTCACGCCACTGGGAATTTGGCTTTTGAGTACAAATGGAAGTAGATTCATAAATTACCTTCATTTACACAAGGAAGGCTTTACAACGCTGGCAAATGAAGATAACAACGCTAGAACAAATGTTATCATAGAGTCGAGTCTCAAAAGCGAGCAAATAATAGATTTACTTTTTGAGACTCCGTTTATTAAACACGAGGCACTTCCTGAGTTAAAAGGTGTAGAGGATACGGGTAAAAGAACGCTGTACTTTACGCTACAAGATGGGGTCACACAAGAGACCTTATTTAGTTTCCTTAATCAACACCAAATCGAGATAGTCTCAAAATATTAATATTATGGACGTTTTTTCATCGTACAACCTCATCATCGAGGTATCGGCAATTATCATTATTTCATTTCTTTTTCTTTCTATTTCTAGAAAGACAAACATACCGTCTGTATTACTGCTCATTATCCTAGGTTTGGGGCTGCAATATGCAATTAAGTATTCAGAAAGTAAGCTTATCGATTTTAGACCTATTCTAGAAATTCTCGGTATTATAGGTTTGATAATGATTGTTTTAGAAGCTGCGCTAGAACTTGAACTCAAAAAGGAAAGCATTATGCCCATCGTTAAGTCGCTCGTTGTAGCGCTTATAGGTCTTGTGGGTTCTGCAGCGCTTGCGGCGTGGATTCTATATGATTTTATACCAGAAATGACCTGGCAAAGCGCATGGATTTATGCAACGCCACTCTCTATTCTTTCCAGTGCGATTATTATACCTAGTGTGAACGGACTAAATAAGGAAAAACGTGAGTTCCACGTTTATGAGAGTACGTTCTCAGATATTTTGGGAATTATGATGTTCTATTTCCTAACTGCGCAACTGGACCCTGCAGAAAGTAGTGGTGTCATAGGGTTTGCTGGTAATTTTGTACTGACCGTAGTGATATCGCTGGTAGCCAGTTATGCCATTATCCTCATTTTTCAACGTATCAAGAGTAACGTAAAACTGTTTTTACTTATCGCCGTGCTATTATTGCTCTATGCCGTAGGCAAGCAGTTACACCTATCGTCTCTTATTATTATCTTGATTTTTGGGCTTGTTATTGCAAACATGAAGTTGTTCTTTAAAGGTAAGCTGAGCAAGTTTTTACATTATGAAAAGGCACACAAAATTTACCACGAGCTCCACACCATCACGGCCGAAACTGCCTTTGTTGTGCGCACGTTCTTTTTTGTTGTTTTCGGTATCACCATCGTAGTCAGTTCGCTGTTTAATTATGAGGTTGCGCTCATTAGCTCGCTTATCATGCTCAGTATTTATGCATTACGTTTTGTGATTTTGCGCATTTTTGTAGGGCCAGATATCTTCCCGCAAGTATTTGTTGCACCGCGTGGATTGATAACGGTATTATTGTTTTATGCTATCCCGGCACAGGTTATCATTCCAGAGTTTGAAGCAGGAATTTTATTATTTATTATCATAGGAACCAGTTTAATTATGACCGGTGGTATGATTTTCGAGAAAAACCGCAGTAATAAAGCACTCAAGCAGGCAAACAAAAATGCGGTAGGTACGGGCAGTTGGACTGCTCCTAAACTCGAGGATTAAAGAGTTTACGCTTTCGCGAAAGCGGACTTCACACAATCAAACATATTCCTAAATAACTATTATTTATAAATTATCGCTTCAGGGCGGTGATTTTGTTTTGCAGTTTACCGTGCCTGGTATATCTTACGGAACTATTTAAATAATTAATCATGCGTATTTTTATTTCGTTGCTG
>JANQTO010000119.1 GCA_030731685.1 Nonlabens sp. | reverse complement strand
AAAACAATATCACCTACCGCTGACGAGGAATCTTCCATTGTAGGTGTGTTGAACTCTTTGGAAAGTATAGCATAGTCACGAGCTTTGGCGTTTGGAAAAGAAATTTTTTCGCCATTAGCCTTATTAATTGCATAGTACGTTGTATAGACTCCTGTGAAATTTTTATCAAAAAGCTCTTCATATCGCTCTTTAGCTTTTGAAAATTCCCCTGCTCCGTAAAATAGTTTAGCTGAATTATTGAGCATTTCTAAGTTTGAGGTGTCTTCAAGATAAAGGTCGTCAATAATAATTGCTGCTTGCTTTGTATCATTAGCCTTCACAAAATCTTGAGCCATTTTGAAAAGTCGATTATTGACACTTGCAATCAAAGCATCCACATCTTCTTTTTTATCGGCGTCTAATTTTACAGATTCTCTCAAAGAAACTTTTGCTTCTTTGATTTGAGGTAATGTTGCTTTGCTGTTCTCAGGACTTCCTATTATTGTTGCACCCTTCAAATAAGCATAATCTGCTTTGTACTTATCCTCTACTGCATTTTTATCAATAGCCTGAAATAAGGTAACAGCTTCATCGTATTTTCTGCTTTCTAGTGCTTTTTCAACATCTCTAATCTCTCTTTTCTGAGCAAAAGCCAAAGACGCTACCAATAAAAAACAAAGTGTTAGATTAAATTTCATATCGTTTAGTATTTAAATTATTCTTCGCTGTCGTCAGTTGCAAGTGTTGTGCCAGTTTCAGAAGCAGAGTCTTGACCTTCAATAGTCTCACCATCTAGGTCCACTAACTCTTCGTCCTCTTCTTCATTGACCACTTTAGCAACGGCTGCAATACTATCGTTTCCTTTTAGGTTGATAAGTCGTACGCCTTGCGTTGCTCGTCCCATAACTCTCAAATCCTTAACATGCAGTCTTATTGCCACTCCTGACTTGTTTATAATCATAAGACCATCTTCATCAGTAACATTTAATAATGCTACGAGTCCACCTGTTTTTTCAGTCACAGAAATGGTTTTAACACCTTTACCACCACGATTTGTCTCACGGTAGTCTTCAAATCCAGAGCGTTTTCCATAACCGTTTTCTGAAACTACGAGTATATTTGAATTCATGTCGTTTACTGCGACCATACCTATAACCTCATCATTATCGTCTGCAAGTCTTACACCACGCACACCGCTAGCATTCCTTCCCATTGGACGTGTCTTGGACTCATCAAAACGAATGGCCTTACCGCTGCGCAATCCTAACATCACGTGACTGTCGCCAGTAGTTAATTTTACAGACAGTAACTCATCTCCATCGCGCACAGTAATAGCATTGATACCATTAGTACGTGGTCTTGAATATTGCTCAAGGGTTGTTTTCTTAACGATACCCTTTTTAGTAGCCATAATAAGGTAATGACTGTTTATGTAATCAATATCTTTAAGGTCCTGTGTACAAATGACCGCTTTGACCTTGTCATCTTGTTCGATGTTAATCAGGTTTTGTATCGCTCGTCCTTTAGAGGTACGTGAACCTTCTGGAACTTCGTACACACGCATCCAGAAACATTTTCCTTTTTGTGTAAAGAACAGCATGTACTGGTGGTTTGTGCCTACAAATAGGTCCTCTAAGAAATCTTCGTCTCGAGTTGTACTTGCCTTCTGCCCTACGCCACCTCTGTTTTGGGTTTTGTACTCGGTTAGACTAGTTCTTTTAATATAACCTGCGTGCGAGATGGTGATGACCACTTGCTCGTCGGCAATCATGTCTTCTACGCTTAAGTCTCCACCGGCATACTCAATGGCAGACCTGCGGTCGTCACCATATTTTTCCTTAACCTCAGCTAGTTCCGTTTTAATGATTTCCATACGACGGTCCTTGTTAGCGAGAATTTCTTTCAAGTCTGTAATAAGTAACAATAAATCTTGATATTCATTACGTAGTTTATCTTGTTCCAGACCTGTAAGCTGTCTCAATCGCATTTCTACGATAGCACGTGCTTGAATTTCAGTTAAACTGAAACGTTCAATCAAGCGGTTACGAGCCTCCTCACCATCTTTACTCGCCTTAATGATTGCGATAACCTCATCGATGTTATCACTGGCAATAATAAGCCCTTCTAAAATATGAGCACGTTCTTCAGCCTTGCGCAATTCAAAGGTAGTACGTCTTACAACCACATCATGTCTATGCTCCACAAAATAGTGAATCATCTCCTTAACGTTTAGTAATAGTGGTCTACCAGCAACAAGACAAATATTATTTACACTAAAACTAGATTGTAAAGCTGTGTGCTTATATAATTTATTAAGTACAATATTAGGAACTGCATCTCTTTTCAAAACATACACAACGCGCATACCATTGCGGTCAGACTCATCGCGTATAGATGAAATACCTTCTATTTTTTTATCGTTGATAAGGTCGGCAGTCTTTTTAATCATGTCTGCCTTATTCACCTGGTATGGAAGCTCATCTACGATAATACATTCACGACCTTTCACCTCTTCAATGCGAGCACGTCCACGTATTTTTATACGCCCACGGCCTGTGTGCATGGCATCTTTAACACCATCGTAACCATAAATGATTCCGCCAGTAGGGAAATCGGGTGCCGTGATGTGCGTCATCAATTCGTCTATGGTAATATCATTATCCTCAATATAAGCGATAGTTCCATTGACAACCTCTGTAAGGTTGTGTGGTGGCATGTTTGTCGCCATACCTACGGCGATACCAGATGCTCCATTAATAAGCAAGCTAGGGACTTTAGTAGGTAAAACAGTTGGCTCACTTAAAGTATCATCAAAGTTCAGCTGCATATCTACAGTCTCCTTATCTATATCTGCAAGCATTTCTTCAGATATCTTGCGCATACGCGCCTCTGTATAACGCATTGCCGCTGGCGGGTCACCATCTACACTACCGAAGTTTCCCTGGCCGTCTACCATCATATAGCGTAAGGACCACTCTTGGGCCATACGCACCATCGCATCGTAAACTGATGTATCACCGTGTGGGTGATATTTTCCAAGTACCTCACCTACTATTCTTGCACTCTTTTTATAACCACGATTAGACATTACGCCCAGCTCGTACATTCCGTAAAGAACACGTCTGTGAACTGGTTTAAGTCCATCACGCACATCTGGCAGTGCTCGTGACACTATGACTGACATCGAGTAATCGATGTATGCTGACTTCATTTCATCCTCGATATTAATCGGGATTAACTTTTCTCCATCTGCCATTTAAAATTGTTTTATTTCGTTGAAATTATAACTGGCAATTTAATGAAATCCCTAGATTTAATAAGGGCTAGCACACTCTTTGATATGGTTTTTATTAACATAATTCAAAAAGCTCTGTGAATAAGTTTAACAAGGCCTTAACGGTCCTATTTTGCCTGTAATGAGTACGCTTTCGCGAAAGCGTAAACCATAAAAAACCATTTTTTAAAAAAGGAACGCTTTTTGTCTAAATGTATGTTGTATTTTTAGGCTAAAGAAAGGAAAACAATAATTATGGATGATAATTTTTCACCAAGAGTAAAGGACGTAATTGCCTACAGCAAGGAAGAAGCGCTGCGGTTAGGTCACGATTTTATAGGGACCGAGCATCTAATGCTAGGACTGTTGCGCGATGGAGACGGCAAGGCCATTGCCATACTTTCTAAATTGATTACAGATTTAGATGTGTTGCGACGCAAGGTAGAAATACTATCTCCTGCAAACAGTGCTACAGCCATTTCCCTGAACGAAAAGAAAAACCTGCACCTTACCAGACAGGCAGAGCGTGCATTAAAGACAACGTTTCTAGAAGCAAAACTGTTTCAAAGTACCTCCATTAACACCGCGCATTTATTGCTATGCATATTGCGCAATGAGAATGACCCTACCACAAAGCTTCTTAATAAGCTAAGCGTAGACTACGACAATGTAAAGGAAGAATTCAAGACCTTGCTGTCTCAAGAAGACGGCTATACGGAAGAGCCTACTGCCGACACTTATAGAGACGACGACTCTGATGAGCCTATGGACGAACGTTCTGGTGGCGACAGCCTGTTCTCCCAAGGTACAGAGAAGAAAGGCACTGGAAAATCCAAAACTCCTGTGTTGGACAACTTTGGCCGTGACTTATCAAAAATGGCCGAGGACGGAAAGCTTGACCCAGTTGTGGGTCGTGTAGAGGAAATACAGCGCGTTTCTCAAATATTAAGCCGTCGTAAGAAGAACAATCCACTGCTTATAGGTGAACCAGGTGTAGGTAAAAGCGCGATTGCTGAAGGCCTTGCACTACGCATTTTTCAGCGTAAGGTTTCCCGTATACTTTATGACAAGCGTGTAATTACATTAGACCTTGCAAGTTTAGTTGCAGGAACTAAATACCGTGGTCAATTTGAGGAGCGCATGAAAGCCGTTATGAATGAGCTTGAAAAGAATGACGATATAATTCTTTTTATAGATGAGATTCACACCATTGTAGGTGCTGGTGGCGCTGCAGGCTCGCTGGACGCATCTAATATGTTCAAACCAGCCCTAGCGCGAGGTGAGATTCAATGTATAGGTGCAACGACTCTAGACGAATATCGTAATAGTATTGAAAAAGATGGTGCGCTCGAACGTAGATTTCAAAAGGTCATAGTAGAACCTACATCTGAAGAAGAAACTATCACCATTTTACATAATATAAAGGACAAGTACGAGGAGCACCACAATGTAACTTACACTGATGAAGCAATAGTCGCTTGTGTTACACTTACTAACAGGTACATGACTGACCGTTTCCTACCAGACAAAGCTATAGATGCACTGGATGAGGCAGGTTCTCGCATACACATTAACAATATAGAAGTTCCTAAACAAATTCTAGAGATTGAAAAACAACTGGAAGAAGTACGTGAGCAAAAGAACGAAGTTGTTAAGAAACAGAAATATGAGCAAGCAGCAAAGCTAAGAGACGACGAAAAGAAATTAGAGAAGTCTCTCAACGATGCACAAGAAGCTTGGGAAGAAGCATCTAAACTGCACCGCGATACCGTGACAGAGGAAAATGTAGCCGAGGTTGTGAGTATGATGACCGGTATTCCAGTTAATAGAATTGCCACAAAAGAACTTAAGAAGCTTAAAGACCTTAACGATACCATAGGAAACCTAGTAATAGGCCAAGAAAAAGCTGTTAAGCAGGTTGTTAAAGCGATTCAGCGTAATCGCGCTGGGTTAAAAGACCCTAATAAGCCAATAGGCTCGTTCATATTCTTAGGACAAACAGGAGTTGGTAAAACACAGCTTGCTAAGGTACTTGCTAAAGAGCTTTTTGACTCAGACGGCGCGCTTATACGCATAGACATGAGTGAATACATGGAGAAATTTGCTATCTCTAGACTCGTAGGAGCGCCTCCAGGATACGTAGGTTATGAAGAAGGTGGTCAGCTTACAGAGAAAGTACGACGTAAGCCATATGCAGTAATCTTGCTTGACGAGATAGAAAAAGCGCATCCCGATGTGTTCAACATGTTACTACAAGTTCTCGATGACGGTTACTTGACTGACAGTCTTGGCCGTAAAATAGACTTTAGAAACACTATTATCATTATGACTTCTAATGTTGGTGCTCGTAAGCTCACTGACTTTGGAACTGGTATGGGATTCGGAACATCGGCAAAGAAAAGTTCAGCAGACGATGATTCTCGAGGCGTGATAGAAGCGGCTCTTAAAAAGACCTTTGCGCCTGAATTCTTAAACCGTATAGACGATGTGATTATGTTTAATGCTTTAGAGCGTGAAGACATTCACAAAATTATAGAAATCGAACTTAAGAAGCTCATAACGCGTATAGATGGCCTAGGTTACAACCTACAATTGTCTGAAGAAGCAAAAGATTATATTGCAGATAAGGGTTTTGATAAGCAATATGGTGCTAGACCACTTAAGAGAGCTATTCAAAAATACATAGAAGACGCTCTTGCCGAGGAAATTGTAAATAGTCAACTTGAAGAAGGTGATACGATTTTTATGGACTTTGACAAAAAAGAAGAAGGACTCAAAATCAAAATTGAAAAGAAAAAAGAAGAGAAAACTACCGAGTAGAACTCTTTAAAATGATGAAATAAGAACCGGTCGATTCTAAATCGACCGGTTTTTTTTATGATTACCAGCTTAATAAATTAAACCCCTACAACGAACTAAAGCACTATATACGAACTACATCGTTGTATAAACGCAGTATTA
>JANQTO010000118.1 GCA_030731685.1 Nonlabens sp. | reverse complement strand
CGTTTAAATCACGGTTTTGGCTACTTGTCTCTGTATGCACACTTGCTCAGTACGAACCCATATAATGTTAAAGTAGGGCAGCGTGTCAAACGTGGAGAAATTATAGGTTATGTAGGAACTACAGGTCGCTCTCAAGCACCACACTTGCACTATGAAATTTTTAAAGGTGAGGAACGTATCAACCCTATAAACTTCTATTACGGTAACATGACTCCAGCCGAATTCAATGCATTGCTAAAAGCGGCACAAGAAGAAAATATATCGCTGGATTAAAAGGAATTGCATACTTTTGTTCAAGTAACACTTTCACTACATTTAATACGTTAGTATGCACATAGACCTTCCAGAAAAACTATATTACTCCATGGGTGAGGTCACTAAGGCATTTGCAGTCAATGCGTCTTTAGTTCGTTTTTGGGAGAAGGAGTTTCCTATTCTAAAACCTAAAAAGAACTCTCGAGGAAATCGCAAGTTCACTCCGGCCGACATAAAAAATATACAAACCATTTACCATTTAGTAAAAGAACGTGGATTTACTTTAGAAGGTGCCCGCGAATACATGAAATCTCATAAAGAAGAGCTAGATACCTTTGAAATTATAAGGAAGCTGGAACATGTAAAAGCAGAACTACTCAAGATTAAGGAGCAGCTTTAGATTCTTTTTTTGAATAGTTAACCAGTTATTAATTAATTGTGTGCCTTGATAGGTGCCTACTTAAGGCCGCACCTACGAAGGCTTAAGACGTAATTTCAATATTACTTCCTAACATCTTTCTTAAAATACCTATCACGCAACCAAAATGCCACCCAAACCAGCGCAATAAGTGCAGGAACTTCAACCAGCGGCCCTATAACACCTACAAATGCCTGCCCAGAGTTTAGTCCGAAAACTGCTATGGCAACCGCGATAGCCAGTTCAAAGTTATTGCCTGCTGCAGTAAATGCTACGGCAACGGTTTTATCATACGTTGCGCCCATGGCTTTAGTGACAAAGAATCCTATAATAAACATAATTATAAAGTAAATAAGGAGCGGAACAGCTATAAGCAGCACATCCATAGGAATTTCTACGATGAGTTCGCCCTTGAGCGAAAACATAATAACTATGGTAAATAACAAAGCAACTAACGTCAGTGGTGAGATTGCCGGAATGAACGTGTTTGTGTACCAAGTTTCTCCTTTTAATTTCACTAAAAAGAATCTGCTCGCGATGCCTAATACAAATGGAATGCCCAGATAAATAGCGACACTCTCGGCAATGGTTGCAATGGAAATATCTACAATCGTGCCGTCAAAACCAAAATAGGGTGGAAGCACCGTAATAAATAACCATGCATAAAAGCTGTAGGCAAAAACTTGAAAAACACTGTTTAGCGCTACAAGGCCAGCGCCGTATTCACTGCTGCCTTCGGCGAGGTCATTCCACACGAGAACCATGGCTATACAACGTGCAAGGCCTATGAGTATCAAACCAACCATATATTCTGGGTGGTCCTGTAAGAAGATAAGAGCCAATGCAAACATGAGTACGGGACCTATAATCCAGTTGAGCAATAAGGAGGTTCCTAAAATTTTTGTGTTTTTAAATACAACAGGTAAAAGCGCATAGTTCACTTTTGCCAGCGGTGGATACATCATTAAAATAAGGCCGATGGCTATTGGAATGTTTGTAGAACCACTGC
This sequence comes from Nonlabens sp., assembly GCA_030731685.1. Taxonomy (GTDB): domain Bacteria; phylum Bacteroidota; class Bacteroidia; order Flavobacteriales; family Flavobacteriaceae; genus Nonlabens. The sequence goes on along the minus strand of JANQTO010000118.1, from coordinate 4,557 downwards.
TGAAAGAGTTAACGACTTCTGGAAATGATGGAAAAGTGTACCCTATGGCAATTCCCACAAGCATAGCGACAAAAATCCACAACGTTAAAAATCGGTCGAGGAAGCTTAGTTTTTTGGGCGATTTCATGATTATTTTGTGATTTGAGAAAATACATAAAGCATTTCTGTAGCAATTTGCAGGCTGCGTTCCTCATATTTTGCTGCTTGTTGCGGTGTGTCATCAAATGCCTTAGGGTCTTCATACATAATAGCAAACCTTGCTGCTGCACCTGAAACGACGGGACAGGCTTCGGCAGCGCTATCACAGGTCATAATCGCCGCAAAACCACTTTGCGGATTAAAACGGTTGTCTAAGGTTTTAGAAAAAGCGATTGTAGGCAAATCGTTAGGTGCATGTTTTATTGCATAAACTGGATTTAACGTATCAGACAGTTTCTGAATTTGAAAACCTTGTTTCTCTAGGGTTTCTGCAATCATAGGATACAACGCTGTCGATTCTGTACCAGCAGCATAACATTGAACGGGAATGTCAAAATAATGTCCCATCGTTTGCGCCCAAACCTGTGATAAATGACTTCTACGTGAATTATGAGTACAAATGAAGTTCAGGTTCAAAAGTTCATTTGACACCATACGGTTTTTCATAAAGAGCGATAGCGGATGTAATAACGCCTTACGCTCGCTAGAAATGAGCTCTGGTTTTAGGGCTTTTATCGTTTTTTCAATTTCTGGGAAAAGGGTAGAAGTGCTTTTCATTTTTTTATAAAATCATGTTATATAATGAAACTATGTGCTAACAACAACCACCGCCTGGCGTGCACACAGCGTTTTCTGTTATGTTTGATAATTCAATTTTGGTTTTTTCTACGGGAATACCACAGCTGTCTTTTGCAAGGCAATCTGTTTGTTTTGTGGTAAGTAGAAATTGTATACCGTCATGATCAAGACCAAATTTTTGAATGGTAACTCCTTGGAATTCAACTTCTATTTCTAAATCGTCCAGTCCTATTATCTTTTCAGAGAGTTCAATAATATGCAGCAACTTTTCAGGATGTAGCCGGTGGTCATAGTCGGCAGCAGACCAAAGCTGGAAGTTGATTACATCCTCCTTGCGCACCGTGCCACCGCAGTCTATAAAGTGTTTGGTGATTTTACCAACTTCCGTTACGTGAAAGTTATTAGGAACAAGTGAACCATCTGGCAGCTGAAAAGCAAGTGTTTTAACGTTGTTAAGAATAGACTTTACTTGTGAGAGTTTCATAATGTATTGTTTTAAGTGATTCTAATTGTTGCTTGTTAGCAACATTGTTGTTGCTTAGTAATATCTTGATTTAAAAATGCGGTCATAACGCTTTTCATTCCTGTCCAGTTTTCTCGGTTTATGCAATAACAAACGCTGGTACCTTCAATAGTACCCTGTATAAGTCCTAGATGTTTGAGTTCTTTGAGATGTTGGGATATGGTAGGTTGTGCTAAACCTATTTCTAATACCAAATCACCGCAAACACACGTATTCATTTTAAACAAATGCTCTAAAATCGCTACACGCGCGGGATGTCCAAATACTTTTGCATACAACGCAATTTGATTTTGAGTGTCTGTGAAAATTTCGGTCTTTGCTAATCCCATGTGATTTATTGTTTCATTGCAATATTACGATTAATAGAGTTAATGAAAGCAATTTTATGCAAGTATTTATATGGAAATATACATATGGAGAAATAGGTAAACGACGAATTATTGTATTTCTACAATTGATTCATTGAACAATTACTAGTCCATTTGTCTAGGTAAACGACATAAACACTTAAATGAAAACTTGTTAATCCTATAATAATTACAACTTGTCTAGTATTTAATTAATAATTAAACATGTCATCATGTATGTTGTATTTTTCAAAAAATAATGAAAATGAAAAAATTATTGTTGCTACTACTTACGGTAGCTTTCATAAACGGATTAAACGCTCAGGTAGGCATAGGCACAGATTTGCCAGACGGTTCTGCTATTTTAGATATTGAATCAACTGACGCTGGTGTCCTGTTCCCACGTTTAACAACAATAGAGCGTAATTTAATTACTAATCCAGCAACAGGTTTACTCGTTTTCAACGTAACGACGAGTAGCTTTCAGTATAATTTTGGAACACCAGCAATACCTAACTGGGTTTCACTTTCTAGCAACACGACGCAAGCGGGAACCGTTGATGCTGGTAGCACCGTGACCGGTTGGAATTATTATGACGTGGTATTTGCCACACCTTTTACTGCAATACCTACGATAACACTTACTTTTAGGGAAGGAACCGGTAGAGATAATAGTGGCTCCAATTCTATCATGCACTTTAAAGTTGTTGATTCTGCGACTACAGGTTTTACCATTGGTATAAACGAAACATCAAACACTAACGATGTTTTCATGGACTGGATTGCCACCCCAAGAACGCAGTAAGTTACCTATTCTTTTGCTTGTAAGGTGTTCGCTTTCGCGAAAGCGAAATATACCAACCACCATAAATACACTAAGAGTTACTCTTGAGTAGTCGATTGATTTTGTGCAGCAAGTTGTACCTGTTGCTCTAAAAGGTCTGCGATTTTGTTGAGTAATTCAATGTCTTTAGGTGTTTCAACGGTCACATCTTTAGGGTCTTGTGCCTTTTTACGCATAGAGTTCATAAATTTCACCACGAGAAACACGGTAAAGCCTATGATAAGGAAATCTACGGTAGATTCCATGAGTTTTCCGTAACCTATCGCTATTTCTTCAGGCTTTGCGACACCATTAATAGTTACTGCCTCGCGCAGCACGTACCGTTTATTTTCCCAATTGATGCCATCTGTAAGATAGGATAGTGGCGGCAGGAATATTTCCTTGACAAGTACGTCCACAACTTTGTTAAACGCCGTTCCTATAATAACACCTATAGCGATGTCTATCATATTTCCTTTAAGCGCAAACTCTTTAAACTCGCTTAATAATTTAAATTTCATTGCTATAATTTTTAATTAATAATGTGTGCCTTTTTGCCGCAGCGGTAGCCCATTTTTTAGGTCTTGGACCAAAACATTCTAACATTGCGTCAACCCCTATAACTGTTCCTTTTGCAAGTCTGCCTAGTAGCGCGATGGAGCATATATCGGTTTCTATTTCAGAACATACAAGGCCGCTTTCCTTAATATCAATTCCTAGTTCGTCATGAACTGCGGTGATGATGTCACTGTCAAGTAGATGCTCCACGAGTGGTGATGAAACTTCGTCAACTTTAGGAGCGTCTAGGACAGAATCTATAAGTATTGTAATGATTTTATCTTTTTTGTTTTTAATGAACTTCCAACCTGCGTTAGTCAACTCAATTTCTGGTTCTTTAAGAAAATCGATACTCAAAATACCGTGTTCTATTAGTGCTAGAAGCTGCTGAATCGCTGCAACCGGTGGTCCGTAGGAAAAGCGTTTAGATTGTTCATCTATTTCAATAATCGATGCAAAAACCTCGTCAGAACACTTATTAAAAGAGAGTTTTTCATACATCGTAGGCTGGCAGTGACGCCATACTTGACCTATACAATAATCCAGACTTACGGGTGCTTTGCCTGTCGCCATGTCCACATAGTTTTGCATCATCACCACAGCACTCGCATTTAGTGGAACCATGCCTTCATAATCTTTGGTAGGGTCTTCTAACCACCGCATGATTATGGTTTCTAATTCTTTGGCAGTTTTATCAACAGCCACTTTATGATTCAGATTTATAAAAACCTGCGCAGCAATAGGAGCAAAGGCAGCCAACAAGAAAGAAGGACTGTTTGCCTCATTTTGTAGCGTAGTTTGTGAAATTGTTTTGCCGTATTGTTCCAGCTGTACATCGCTAGGTTTAAACTGTACGTCTATGGCCGCATTGAATGGCTTGGGAACAGGAGGCAACCCATCTAGTGAAAATGGCACTATCATGCCTTTAATGTTAAGTTCACTGTGGTAATTACACGCATGTGTGTCTTCGTCAATTCTCGTAAAAGCTCCAAACTTTTCTGCAATTGCACGTACTACGTCTATCATGGCAAGACCAAAACCTCGCACCGCGACAGTAGCATTTTGGTCAAGTGCATTGTTGTAAAGAAATGCTTTTACCGGATACGCATTCTTGAAAAGCGTAACGTTTTCATTTTGAGAGCTGTATTTTTCCCAGGAAATCATTTCTTCTGTAAGCTCTGTGGGTTGATGTCCTATGGTAAGTAGCAACTCATCCACGTCCTTGTAAACAGCTCGATTTGATTTGATTTGTAGCTTTTTGCTTTCCAGCACATCTACCTGAATGACTTTTTCTTCAATTAGTGTAACCCAATTACCATCAAGCAATGGCTTTGCAAGTGTTTCAAAACGTTCTTTTAAATACCTGCCCAACGTTGCTCTTGGCGGATAGGAGTCTGCAACTGCATCGCTAAGTTTACTAAAATCTATACCAATCCACTCGTGATACGAAGGAAAAGCTGGAATATCAATGACCGCAGATCTTATTTGTTTTCTTCCTTCAAGCTCTAGGGCACGCTCGTGAATATTAA
>JANQTO010000117.1 GCA_030731685.1 Nonlabens sp. | reverse complement strand
TTAGTACCATTAGAAATAATTACCTTGCAATAATAATTAAGCAACTATTGAAAACCTACCAGCAGCTAAATCAGTTTAAATTACCTCAAAATTTTAGAGGGCGCGGGGCTATTACCGTTCAATTGTGGTGGTTTGTGCAAAGCACATTATTTGCATGGTCACCGCAGTTTATGTATGGCTGGCGTAGGTTTTTGCTTCGTTCTTTTGGTGCCACCATCGGTAAAAAAGTCATTATCCGACCTACTGCAACCGCAACATATCCATGGAAACTTAAAATAGGAGATTATAGTTGGATAGGCGACGAGGTCGTGCTTTACAGTCTTGGCGAAATTGAAATAGGAGCGCACACAGTTATCTCGCAACGCTCTTACATTTGCACTGGAACTCATGACCCTAGTGAGGTAGCATTTGACATCTCAGGACATAAAATCACCATAGAATCACAGTGCTGGATAGCTACAGACGTTTTTATTTCACCGGGAATTACTGTAGGTCGCGGTACGGTAGTAGGCGCACGCCGGAGTGTTTTTAAGGATTTTCCTGCTGGCAAAATTTGTTTGGGAAATCCAGCGATTCCAGTTAAAGACAGGTAATGAACGTACTATCTGGTAAATACATCACCTTCATCGGTCTTAACTACGCTCCTGAGGATACCGCTATAGGTCTGTATTCCACACAAATGGTGGAGGCGCTTGTAAATGCTGGGGCTTATGTAAATGTAGTTACGGCATTTCCGTATTATCCACAATGGAAAATAAGCGCTGAGTATGCAAAAAAATCAAATTATCTAATCGAAAACCATTCTAGAACTACCGTTTATAGACACAAGCAATACGTGCCGGCACAGCCTACTTTTCTTAAGCGTATCATTCATATTCTAAGCTTTACAAAGGGCGCATTTTTCAACTTGCGCAAAATTGAAAAGGCTGACTTAGTTATTTCTGTCATTCCATTTACAACGAGCGCCTGGCTTGCTGGAAAACATGCAAAACACCACGGTATAAAAAGTTGGGTTCATATTCAGGATTTTGAATTTGACGCGGCTATGCAATCGGGACTTTCAGGTGGCAAGGGATGGATTTTCAATATTTTATTTGACATTGAGAAACGTGTTTTAAATAATGCGACGGTAGTGAGTACTATCAGTCACAAGATGATGCTTAAATTAGGAAGTAAAACCAATTCAAAACAGTTTTATCTTCCTAATTGGATAGATGCAAATATGGTTGACCCTAGCG
>JANQTO010000116.1 GCA_030731685.1 Nonlabens sp. | reverse complement strand
TGGACCAACCAGAACTACTGTTGCAGTACATCAATTGCCGCATCCACATTTGATGATTGAGATTAAGGCGATGGCGTATAAGCCTGTTAAGGGTTAAGTAACATTTCTAATATGCACTCTAAATTTTCACATATCATTATTTTATTTTCCTTAATTATGAATACAAGTTGTAAAAACGAAGTTGTTTGTCAGGTTGATGAACAAAGTAGAGGTAGCCTAATCTACAATATTGACGAAGCCTCATGTTTTATTGCTCTTAGGCTTAAGGAAACTGCTCCTGAATTAGCATTAATAAGAGAAGCGCTTTTTCAGGAGGAAAAATATATGATTAAAATAGGTATTATAACCGAAGACACTACCATCGACAATGAGGAAACCGACATAGTCCTAGACTTCGATAAATTAATTCAGTTTGCACAGGATAATATGGATAATTCTTTAAGCAAAGAACAATTAGAAATCATTTACGAAACAGAGAATGAATATTTACAATTCATAGGCTCCATAGACTAACTACCTAAGTAATTTAATTCAGCATCTTTCGCAATTTATAACGGCAAATAACCGGTAATAAAAAATAAAAATTTCCAAAGGGAATTGAATAATAGGCAATCTACAAATCCAACCCATGCAAATAAAAAACTTCATCAACAACAACGACTGCATACCACTGAGCGGTTTATGGTTAGATAACTACGAGCCCGCAAGTGGTGAAGTCTATGGAGAGTTACCGAACTCTAACGAAGATGATGTTGAAAAAGCATATCAGGCAGCAAATGCAGCTTTTAAAAGTTGGTCAAACACCAGCGTTGATGACCGTTCTAAAATCATGTTGCGCATCGCCGACTTGATTGAAGAAAACCTTGAAGACCTCGCAGCTGCCGAATCAAAAGATAATGGAAAACCCGTATCGCTTGCTCGCGTGGTGGACATACCTCGTGCTGCGTCAAATTTCCGCTTTTACGGAAACGCGATTACGCAATATGCCAGCCAGGCACATGAGTCAGTTGGTAAAAACACCATGAACTTTACCCTGCGTAAACCTATAGGCGTGGTAGGTTGCATCTCGCCGTGGAACTTACCCTTATATTTATTTACTTGGAAAATTGCACCAGCCATAGCAGCTGGGAATTGTGTGGTTGCAAAACCTAGCGAGGTGACTCCTGCGACGGCTTACTTACTAGGCGACATCGTTAAAAAAGCAGGTTTGCCCGCAGGAGTCCTTAACATTGTACATGGTTTA
>JANQTO010000115.1 GCA_030731685.1 Nonlabens sp. | reverse complement strand
CCTGAAAGTCTTTCCAAGTGAAGTTATTGTCCTTAGTCTCTGGAGCGTTTGCGGTTAAAACATAACGCAAAACGTCTTGCTGCTCCGGAAAATCTTGCAGATATTCATGTAGCCAAACCGCCCAGTTTCTAGAAGTGGATATTTTATCATCTTCCAGATTCAAGAACTCGTTTGCAGGTACATTATACGGCATAATGTAATCGCCATGAGCTTTTAACATCGCAGGAAAAATAATACAGTGAAAAACAATATTGTCTTTTCCTATGAAATGCAGCAGTTTTGTACTGTCGTTTTTCCAGTAATCTTCCCATTTTTTACCTTCACGAGCAGCCCATTCTTTGGTCGCGCTGATATAGCCAATAGGTGCATCAAACCAAACGTAAAGTACTTTACCGTCAGCTCCTTCCACAGGAACAGGAATTCCCCAATCCAGGTCACGCGTCACCGCTCGCGGATGTAAACCGTCTGTAATCCAGCTTTTTACTTGGCCTACAACATTATTTTTCCAGTCGTTTGCATGACCTACAACAATCCACTCGTTTAGCCAATCGCTGTACTCATCTAAGGGTAAAAACCAGTGCTTTGTTTCTTTGAGCTCAGGCTTGTTACCTGTAATCGCGCTGCGTGGTTCTATAAGGTCAGTTGCGTTGTGTGAGGTTCCACATTTCTCGCACTGGTCGCCGTAAGATTCTGTATTACCGCATTTAGGGCAGGTACCTACCACAAAACGGTCTGCCAGAAACTGGTCGGCTGCTGGGTCATATAATTGCTCGGTTACTTGTTCTATAAACTTACCGTCGTTATATAATTTAGTAAAAAATGCACTCGCCGTTTCGTGATGTGTTTGGGAACTTGTACGGCCATAATGGTCAAAAGAAATACCAAAATCCTTAAAAGAATCGCCTATGATTTTGTGGTATCTATCCACAAGTTCTTGCGGTGTAATCCCTTCTTTTGCAGCCTTAATGGTAATCGGGACACCATGCTCGTCACTACCACAAATAAAAGCAACATCGCTGCCCCGCATGCGCTGGTAACGCGCAAAAATGTCTGCAGGAACATACACACCAGCCAGGTGGCCTATGTGCACTGGGCCGTTTGTGTAAGGTAATGCTGCGGTAATGGTATAGCGTTCTTGCGTACTCATGGGTATTTTTTAAGAGTCGCAAATTTACGATTTATTAGGCCTAGAAATGCTAGTATTTTAATGGGGTTTTGAACTAATCTATTTGATTTTAAAGAGTTCGCTTTCGCGAAAGCGAAATAACCACAACCCTATTACATAATCATAAACTGACTGCTGTACTGCTGTCCTTGCGTTTGAATACGGTAAATGTACTGACCAGCCGCAAGACGTGTTTTGAGTCCGTTTTTGATATCAATATCATGAACGCCAGGCATGTAATACTCGTTTGTGAGCTGTCCTAGTTCCTGCCCCAGAAAATTATAGATGCGCACATCGAGTTTGCGCCCTACATCCATGGTAAAATGCAAAATCGCATCTTCATTTCTGTTAATCACAAAGTGCTGTAAATCGCTAGCAGTAGCATCTGCAATTCCAGCGGTTGTGCAGGTAAATCCTAGATTTAGTGAATTATAATTTCCATTGAGCATTGCCTGGTCAACCGTTGCTGGTGGTATGCACAGCCAGTCTTTCATCACGGTGCTGTAAACGTCCCTAAAATCTGTAGAGAATATCATGTTACCATTTGCATCGAGATTGGACAAGCTGGGATGTGTTCCTATGAAACCGTTGCCGTTCAAACCTCCACCAAAAAGCATCATGGGCGCCGCCGCTCCATGGTCAGTTCCATTAGAACCGTTCTCCTCTACCCTACGACCAAATTCTGAAATAGTCATGCACAAAACCTCATCTTGATTCCCGTAAGCCGCGAGGTCTGTATAAAAGGCGTCTATCGTCGTTGCAAGTTTTTGCATACGGTCAGCATGGGTGTTTACCTGATTTGCATGGGTGTCGAAACCGTCAAGGCTTACCATATAGACTTTGGTTCCTAGCTGTCCTTTTATAAGCCTAGCTACAATGGCAAGCTGGTCTGCGATACTATGATTTCCATAACTCGCTTGGGTCGTACTTGCTTGATATGCGGTGTTTATGACACCTGCGTATGCAAAGGTCGTATTTGTGGTAGTTCTTAAAAAGCCCAGCTGGTCACCGTATGTACAGGGTGGTACACTTGTGGGGTCATGCTGCCAGCCATTTTGAGCTAGATTATACAACTGTTGCGGATCTGCAACCGAAAACGCATAGTTTGTCTGAATGCCCTCAAATGCTAGGTTGCCCAGACTGCCTATTTGAATCGCCGGCGGCACAGCAGGCGGTGAAAGAATAAAATTAGGAAACTCATTTTCAAAAAAGCGACCCATCCAGCCTGTTTCCTCAAAATTTACGGCATCAGTAGTTGCCCATATATCGCTGGATCTAAAATGTGATAAGTTTTGACCTTGATAGCCTACACCATGAACGACTTTCATCTGGCCGTTGCCCCATCGCGATTGTAAAGCGCTCATAAAGCTAGGCAAACCGTAGTCTGCACTTAAATTATACAAGCTGGTTACCGGCAATGCGATACTTGCCCTACGAGATGCATATAACGCGTGGTCGTTTATAGGAACGATAGTATTCAAGCCGTCGTTCCCACCTTTAAGTCTTATGAGAACAAGTACTCTGTCGTTTGTACTTGCTGCGAGAGCTGCGGTTATAGGACTTACGGCAGCACTTGAAATTTGCGAACCTGCAAGGGCAAAGCTACCTGCGCCTGCGATTCCTAGTGCTTGTAAGAATGTCCTGCGGCTCCATGCCTCATGCTCTTCATGATGCTCGTGACTGGTCGGGTCTTGATTATTTATATGGGAATCACACATGGCGCAGTTATTTAAGTTGGAATTCGGGCATTCTAAAAATGTGCTGTAACAATAGCACTACCTGGTAAGGAACAGAGTTCCATTGTAGGTTCCACTGGTTTGTATCAAAATAATTTTGTGGAACATCACCTTTAAATACTTGTGTTGCCAGTGCATAGTCTGTCGTTGTGTGCAGGGATTTAGGAACGAACCTGTCCACAATATCACGAGCGATAATGCCCACATCATTTGTAGATGTAGACGAGTCTAATGCTATGCTTCTAAAGAGTTCCTGGTCAAGGTTCCAAGTAGTCCACATGATATATTCCAGTCCTTGCCAGCGACCTGTGATGGTACTGCTGTTTATCCAAGCACGGTCTCCTTGCCAGCCAGCAACATCTATAGGGTTATAATATTCCTGCCCTAGATTAGCACAGAAATAATGGATGATTTGCAGTTGTGCATCTGTAATAGGGAAACCAGCTTCTTTTATAAATGTGAGCATGCATTCCATAGGGTCTTTGATACAGCTGCCTATAGCTGCATCATCAAAGAAGTGTTCGCTTTTGAAGAGTTGCCTTAATACAGGTGCAATTTCCCAATTTGTAGTTCTAAAAGTTGCAGCGAGTGTGTCAATAATGGGTTGTGCCGGCAACTCTGGACTCACAAAAGCTCTATAAATTTTCTTAACGACAAAATCTGAAATCTCGGTAGCTCGCACGGCAAAAAGATGGTCTATCAGAGAATCATGGTCATAGTTTGCTGTAACGCCAAAAATAGTTTTTGGATTATTATCAAAAGTTCCCGTATTGAACGTTATGGGGGCGCCCACATCGGTTGCAGTATTGTAGCCCGTAAGTGCTCTTGCCGCTTCAGTGATATCGGTTTGTGTGTAGTTATTATTTTCTCCAAGTGTAAAGAGCTCAAAGAGTTCCCGAGCATAATTTTCGTTTGGGTTGTTGCGTCTATTTTGGTAACCATTGAGAAAAACTAGCATGGCGCTGTTTTTACCCATTTCTTTGGTTAGTGTTTTAAAATTGCCCAATGCATGCGTTTGCAATAGATTATAATATTGGTATTGCCAGCTCGGTGCATCATAATCCTGAACTCTTGTCACAAAATGATTGTGCCAAAATAAGGTCATTTTGGATTTAAGCTTTAAATCAAGTGCGTCCGTATAACTTTGTACTGTCCAAGCAAGTATTTGCGGGAAACGTTCTGTATTGAAATTAGCATAACTATTACGAGCCATATTTGCCCAAGATGGCGCTGGCGTGTTCATATAATTGATGGAATCGTTGAAAATATTCTCTACAAAAACGGTTGGACTTTGAGCAAGCGCAGCAGTTTCTTGAACAATATCCAGTCCATAACCTAGCCTGCGCATCACGTGCCTAGAACGCTCTAAGTTCCATGGTTTTGCAGCAGTAGGCACGTAAGGTGCCAGCGTTGCTGTGTTGCAAGAATTCATAACGACCATAAGACGCAATTTTTAAGGGAATATAAATCTACTGTTTAAAACTGTTATCTTTAACTTTTTATTGTCAAATTCTACATTTTAACACTCTTCACACTTCATTTAGTGAACTACAAACCAGCATCTTATCTAAAAAAAGGCGACTTCATAACCATTTTATGTACTGCGCGGTCTGCTCAAAAGGAACAGCTATTACCAGCGGTTGAACTACTGCAATCTTGGGGTTTTGCAGTAACATTAGGTGATACCATCGATAAGGTAGATAACCAGTTAGGCGGCACGATTCAAGAACGTGTTGCCGATTTTATCAAAGCATACACAAATCCAAGAGTAAAAGCTATTTGGATTGCACGTGGTGGTTACGGCACGGTGCAAATAATCGATGAAGTGTTATTGCAGTTACAAACGACTTTTGAAAATACCGCGTTTGAGCATCCTCTAATCATAGGATACAGCGATGTAACCGTTTTGCATACGGCGCTGCAAAAACATGGATTGCAAACCGTACACACGTTTATGCCTTTAGAATTAGCTTCAAAATCTGTGGAAGTTTTAGACTCATTACATAACGCACTTACTGGAAAAACACTACAAGTAGTTGTTAAAAACGAGCAGCAACTACCCGAGCAGCAAATCACAGCGACAGTGATAGGTGGCAATCTGTCCATACTGTATAGTTTGTTGGGTTCAGATACCTTACCAGAATTTGATGGTCATATTTTATTCATAGAAGATATAGACGAATACCTCTATCACATAGAACGCATGCTCTATGCACTCAAGCGCGCAGGAAAATTGAGCGGACTCAAAGCTTTGCTCGTTGGCGGCATGACGGCGATGCGTGACCACGACATTCCTTTTGGTAAAACTCCGCAAGAGATTCTTACTGACATCACTTCTAGTTATGACTATCCCGTTATTTTTGATTTTCCAGCCGGGCACATACCTAATAATCATGCTATTATACTAGGTAAGGAAATGCACATTACCATAGACATGAACTCCATAACCTGCACCCAATAATGGCAACACACAACGACCTAGGCAACGAAGGTGAGGAACTTGCCGTGCTGCATCTCATGAAACACGGCTACGACATTATCACCCGTAATTACACGTATTTAAAAGGAGAAATAGATATTATTGCTCGCAAGGCAAACACACTAGTGATTGTAGAAGTAAAAACGCGCTCTACACCAGACTTTGGCGACCCGCAAGAATTTTTAAAACCCGCACAACGCAAGCGGTTGGTCGATACCGCACATAAGTTTACCGAAGATTACGGAGATAACGATATTGAAGTACGTTTTGACTTTATAGGCGTTATTAAAAATAAAGCAGGCACAAAAATCGAGCATATAGAAGATGCTTTTTATCATTTTTAACAAAAAACGCCCAACAGAATCTGATGGGCGTTTTGATAAAGTTTAAACGACTTGCTTATTCTATTTCCTTCACTAAATATACATACACTGGAAAGTGGTCACTGTAACCGCCAGTAAAATTACCGTTGTCCCAGCTGCGTAATGGGTAGCCTTTGTACCTACCTTCTTTATTTGTCATGAAACTCGGGTTGTAAATGTGTGCTTGCCAGTACTGATAGCCGTCCTGTTTTGCCTCATGCAATAACGGGTAGGTAAACATGATTTGGTCAAATATATTTCCCGCATCACGATATGCCAGCGTGTTCAAACCATCTTTAAGCATTTGGATATATGGGTTGTAAATCATTTGTGGTCTTACGGTTTCACGGTCGCGCTGTGCACCTAGGGTAACGAGCACGCTTTCATTTGTTGGGTCATCATTAAGGTCGCCCATCGTCATGATTTTTGCCATGGCGTTTTCTACGTGTAATGAATCTATGATTTTTTTGTTCAGAGCCGCAGCTGCTACTCTAAGCGGTCGGCTTTTTTGCTCACCACCGCTACGTGATGGCCAGTGGTT
>JANQTO010000114.1 GCA_030731685.1 Nonlabens sp. | reverse complement strand
AAGACCTTAATAATAAGACGGACGGTTTTAAAACATTCTTTGACTTAGACCCTAAAGGAATCGAGTTTACGTTCAATTTGAATTTCTTGGGCACGCTGTTGCCTACGCAAGTTTTTGCCATGGATATGGTAGGTCGTGATGGTTGCAGTGTGCTAAACATTTCTTCCATGAACGCCTTTACACCACTAACTAAAATACCTGCATATAGCGGTGCCAAGGCTGCGGTTTCAAACTTTACACAATGGCTTGCAGTTCATTTTTCTAAAGTAGGAATACGTGTGAATGCCATTGCACCAGGCTTTTTCCTCACTGACCAAAATCGCGCACTTTTGACCAATAATGACGGCAGCGCAACGCCTCGTGGTAACCAAATCATCGGTCAGACACCTATGGGTCGCTACGGCAAACCAGAAGATTTGGTAAGCACCGTATCATGGCTTTGTGACGATGGCGCATCTTTTATCACAGGAATCGTTGTGCCTATAGACGGCGGTTTTAGCGCATACAGTGGCGTTTAGAAATGTAATAATGTTGTAAGGAGTTCGCTTTCGCGAAAGCGTAATAAATATAAATATATGAGTTTAGAACAAACATGGCGCTGGTACGGACCTAAGGACACAGTGTCTTTGCAGGACGTGAAACAAGCAGGCGCTACAGGTGTGGTAAATGCACTGCACCACATCCCAAACGGTGAAGTGTGGCCGCTGGATGAAATTAAAAAGCGTAAAGAAGAGATAGAAGCAGCTGGCCTTACATGGTCTGTAGTAGAAAGTGTTCCTATTCACGAAAATATCAAAACACGTTCTGGAAACGTTGAAAAATATATAGCCAACTATAAGCAAACTATTGAAAATTTAAGTTCATGCGGTATCGATACCGTTTGTTATAATTTCATGCCGGTGCTGGATTGGACCAGAACAAATCTGGATTATGCGGTACATGACGGTTCTACAGCCTTACGTTTTGAAGCAGCAGCATTTGCAGCTTTTGAATTATACCTATTAAAAAGACCTGGTGCCGATGCCGACTATTCTACAGACCAAAAAGATGCGGCTTTATTGTATTTAAAAAATGCAACGCCTGAGGAGCAAGCAAAACTTATACGCAACATTATCGCTGGCCTTCCAGGAGCTGAGGAAGGTTACACGCTAGAAGAATTTAACGCAATACTTGATACGTATAATGGAATAGGTGCTAAGGAACTGAAGGAAAATCTGTTTTATTTTCTTTCTCAAATTATTCCTGTTGCCCAAAAATGTGGCGTTCTTATGTGTATTCACCCAGACGACCCGCCATTTCCTATTTTAGGACTTCCACGAGTTGTGAGCACAGAGCAAGATATTCTCGACATCTACAATGCGGTAGATATTATGAATAATGGGCTAACCTATTGTACAGGTTCCTTCGGCGTGCGAGCAGATAACGACCTTGCTGGTATGATAGAACGATTGGGTCACCGCATCCATTTTATTCACTTGCGTGCAACAAAACGTGATGAAGAAGGTAATTTTCATGAAGCAGATCATCTGGACGGCGACGTAGATATGTATGCCGTTATGAAGGCCCTCGTGCTGGAACAAGAAAAACGTAAAAAAGCAGGAAGAAAAGACCTGCGCATGCCTTTTAGACCAGACCATGGTCATAAAATGTTAGACGATTTAAAAAAGAAAACAAATCCGGGCTACTCGGCCATAGGCAGGTTACGAGGCCTTGCGGAGTTGCGAGGTCTGGAACTAGGAATTAGAAGAGCTTTTTTGAGTTAGTATTTAGTACGTAGTAATTAGTATGAAGTAGAAGTTAGAAATTAGATATGAGAGGTTAGAGGTTAATTAATGGTTGTGCAACAATCGTTAATCAGCAATTAGTAATCAAAAGAATCCATAATCTATATTCCATATTCTAAAAAAATAAAAAACAACATTATGTCCACCACTTACGAATCGCGATATGCGTCCAGCCCAGAGGCTGTAAAACAATACGACACCACACAATTAAGAGATGAGTTCCTTATAGAAAGTCCTATGGAACCGGGAAAGATTAAACTTACCTATTCCCATTATGACCGCTACATTGCTGGTGGAGCAGTGCCCGTAGAGCCGCTAAAGTTAGAAACTATAGACCCATTAAAAGCATCGTATTTTTTAGAACGTCGAGAGATGGGAATTATAAATGTGGGCGCAGCAGGAACCGTGGTTGTTGACGGAACAAGCTATGAGCTCGCTCATAAAGATGCACTGTATATAGGACAAGGTGCAAAAGATGTCGTTTTTCACAGCGCAAAAGCAACGGAGCCTGCGATGTTTTATATAAACGCAGCACCTGCACATCAAAGCTATCCTACTAAAAAAGTAAGTCTTACTGAGGCAAATAAAATAGAATTAGGAACTATGGAAACGGCAAACCACCGTACGGTAAACCAAATGATTATAGGTGGCATCGTAACAACCTGCCAGCTGCAAATGGGAATGACGGAACTTAAGCCAGGTAGTGTATGGAACACCATGCCGGCGCACGTTCACGACCGTCGTATGGAGGTTTATTATTATATGGATATTCCGCAAGACCAAGCAGTTTGTCACTTTATGGGGCAACCACAAGAGACACGTCATATATGGATGCAAAATCACCAAGCCGTCATTTCACCACCATGGTCCATTCACTCAGGTTCTGGAACTTCTAACTATACCTTCATATGGGGTATGGCAGGTGAGAACCTAGATTATGGCGATATGGATGTAGCAAAAATCACGGATCTTAGATAATATGTCAGCACAACTGTTTAATATAGAAGGAAAGGTAGCCCTCGTTACTGGTAGCACACACGGTCTAGGAATGTCAATGGCACAAGGCTTGGGGCTTGCCGGCGCGACCGTAGTTGTTAATGGTAATTCATCACAGCAAAAAATAGATGAGGCCGTTGCGGCTTACAAAAAGCAAGGCATTAACGCAGTCGGTTACAAATTTGACGTTTCAAACGAACAAGAAGTGATTGCTGCAATTACCAAAATAGAAAGCGAAGTCGGTCCCATAGATATTCTCATTAATAATGCTGGTATCATTAAAAGAACACCGTTGCTAGAAATGGAAGTCGCCGACTTCAAACAAGTTATAGACATCGATTTAGTAAGTCCTTTTATAGTTTCTAAGCATGTCGTAAAAGGCATGATAGCGCGCAAACAGGGCAAAATTATTAATATATGCAGCATGATGAGCCAGTTGGGTAGAAACACCGTAGGCGCTTATGCAGCTGCAAAAGGTGGACTCGTTATGCTTACTAAAAACATGGCGACCGAGTGGGCGCGCCATAATGTACAAGTAAACGGTATAGGCCCAGGTTATTTTGCAACAGAACAAACTGCACCTATACGCGTAGACGGCCACCCGTTTAATGACTTTATTGTAAACCGCACGCCAGCAGCAAAATGGGGAAATCCAGACGACCTTGCTGGTGCAGCAATTTTCCTTTCCTCTAAGGCAAGTGACTTTGTAAATGGTCACATATTGTACGTAGACGGCGGCATTCTCGCGACCATAGGTAAACCTGCAAATGAACTCTAAATGAAAAACTGGAAACTATTAGCAGGTGTTTTGGGAATTACGATGTGCAGTTGTAGCAGTACTAAAACGCCTCAACTTTTACTCAATAACGCAATCGATATAGCGCGTACCGAGGTTGTTGTACTTAACAAAAACCAGGTACAGCAGTTAGTGCCTACCATGAGTGAAGGTCAGGCATTCACTGCAATTGATGCTGACGGAACTGCAATTCCATATCAGCTAGACGACTTGGACAGCGATGGCATTTGGGACGAGATGGCTCTTGTGGTAGATTTTGATGCAAAGGAGCAAAAGGTTATTACTGTTTTCGCTTCCGCGAAAGCGAACTCCCCACAATTCCAGAAATATACAGACGTACATTTTGGGGTTGGAAAAGCAAAACCTGAAGCTACTGAGGTGCAGAAATACACCAGGAGCTATGACCCTAGAGACAAAGATTCTTTGTTCTTTCAAATGGAAGGACCGGCATGGGAAAATGATAAAGTAGGTTTTAGAATGTACTTTGACCCTAGAAACGGCATTGATATTTTCGGGAAGACCACTATAGAACCTACATTAAGCAAACAAGGACTAACTACAGACTACCACACACAAGACGCTTGGGGTATGGATATTCTCAAGGTTGGAACCTCACTAGGTGCTGGTTCTCTCGCAATAAAATATCAAGATTCTTTATACAGACTTACAGGCTGGAACGCCGCACGTTTTGAAGCAATCGCCGAAGGACCAGCACGAGCAATCTTCAAATTGACTTACCTAGACGAGTTTGTAGCCGATAAATCTATAAATGTAGTTCACACCATCACCATAGAAAAAGGCGACTGGTTTTATAAAAGTGACGTAGAGATTTTTGGTGCGTTAGATAATGCGCAAATATTTACCGGAATCGTAAACTTGAAACCTAACAAAGCACAACAGTACATTACAAATGATGGGACGTTTGTACTAGAATCCTACGGCAAGCAATCTGAAAATAATGATAACCTAGGAATGGCAGTTTTTCTTAAGAATCAACTAGATGGTTTTCCTGATTTTAAAGCAGACCTTTTCAATCCTAAATCGGTGAACACTAAAATTACAGATACCTATTATGTACCAATGCCAGTAGGTAAGAAATCCACCTTTTTCTTTGTAAGTGGCTGGGAACCCAGCGATGCTGCATTTAAAACTGGAGTTGGCTTTACTGCCACGGTTAAAGAAAGTGCAATGAATGTTGCGAATCCCATTATTGTAACCATTAAATAATAATCACATTATGAAGATTAAAATGATGTTCTTTTTGTTAATGCCAGCATTGCTTTTGAGCAGTTGCATGGGTGAGCAAAAAGTGAAGACCTTGCGACTTGCACATAGTTTAGATACCAAGCACCCGGTACATGAGGCGATGGTTATTTTGGGAGAAAGTCTTTCTAAAAAATCTGGAGGAAAATTAAAGGTAGAGATTTATCCTTTTGGTCAGCTAGGTGGTGAGCGTGAATCGTTGGAGTTGCTTCAAATAGGTAGTCTGGACATTGCCAAAGTAAGCGCAGGAGTTCTAGAAAACTTTATACCAGAATACAAGGTTTTTAGCATACCGTATTTGTTTAGAGATAAGCAGCACACACTGGACATTTATGACGGTCCTGTAGGTAAATCTATCTTGTCGCAAGGTGAAAAATTTAACCTTCAAGGTCTTACTTTTTACGATGCCGGTAGCCGTAGTTTTTACACAAAAACAGAACCGATTAATAATGCAGCCGACTTAAAAGACATGAAAATACGTGTTATGAAAAGCAACATGGCAATCTCTATGGTAGACAAGCTAGGTGCTGCGCCTACACCTATTTCTTTCGGAGAGTTGTATACCGCATTACAACAAGGCGTTGTAGACGGCGCCGAAAATAATATCCCAAGTTACTACACGTCTAAACATTTTGAAGTTTGTAAATTCTTAAGCATAGACGAGCACACATCTGTGCCTGATGTTTTGGTTATAGGAACAGGAACACTAGACCGATTGAACGAGCAAGAGAAAAAATGGCTTTATGAAGCTGTTGAAGAATCTAAATATGCACAACGCATTTTATGGGATAAGTCAGAAAAAGAAAGCCTAGAACTTGCCCAAGAAAGCGGTGTGAAGGTAAATTATCCAGATAAGAAAAGTTTCCAGCAGGCTACCAAAGCCTTACTCAACACGTTCAACGATGACCCTAAGATGAAGGCTCTCGTTCAATCTATTTTAGAAAATTAACATGAGAAAAACGATAGATAACATACTGGGGAAAGCATGTCTCGGTATTCTTTTCATAATGCTGGTTGCCGTTATATGGCAAGTATTTTCCAGATTCATTTTACAATCGCCCAGCACGGCTACAGATGAGATTTCGAGTTTTTCCCTTATTTGGGTAGGACTTCTGGGAGCAGCTTACGCAACTGGACAACACTTACACCTAGCGATAGACCTATTGCCAGAAAAGCTAGTTGAAAAACAATCCGCGTTTTTTGATGGTTTTGTTTACCTCAGTGTTTTTGCTTTTGCCCTTACTGTAATGATTATAGGTGGCGGCAGGTTGTGTATGCTCAGTTTTCAGTTTGAGCAAACATCGGCTAGTTTAGAAATACCTTTAGGTTTTATATACTTAGTTGTTCCACTTTCAGGTGTTCTCATTTGTTATTTCAGTCTCGATACCTTGTTCGATACCTTAAAGTCAAAAAAATCATAAGCTCATGCATTTAATAGAAGTTTTAATACTCGTACT
>JANQTO010000113.1 GCA_030731685.1 Nonlabens sp. | reverse complement strand
CCCAATTCACGTCTGCACCCTTAGTGGCCTGCATGTTTATGTCTACAATAGCATAAGAACCGGTCGCTACCCAAAAATCTCCTTTGAAGGTAAGCTCACCTTTCCTACGCGGATAGTAAACGATATTGTAAGCCTCCACGCCATGTATCATAGCAGTGTCTCTCAGTACGTAATTATAGGTGTCAATTCCTGCACGACCTATAGGACTTGCAAAACTCTTGT
Source organism: Nonlabens sp. (assembly GCA_030731685.1). Taxonomy (GTDB): domain Bacteria; phylum Bacteroidota; class Bacteroidia; order Flavobacteriales; family Flavobacteriaceae; genus Nonlabens. The sequence continues at coordinate 1,024 of JANQTO010000113.1, read as the reverse complement.
CAAAAAACTTTAAGTGCCTGTCGTAAATGTCTATGTCTGTATACAAATCCTTGACTAAGGCAATGATGGTCTGGTTGTTAGAAAAACCAGAATTTTTGTTTGCCTTTACATCGTCTTTTGTTTTTCCTAAAATATTATCTCCGTGTACTTTAGAAAGTGCTTCATTAATAAAAATAGGTAAATAGGATTTTCCTGTGACGTTACTGGTGTCAGCATAATCAAAGATGAATTCCATACCCTTGAAAAGCCTGGAGTTTATCATCGCGCTGTCTATGGTATTCATGTCAAATTCCAGCTTTTCGTACTTATCATACTGATATTGCTTGAATTGCTGCAAGCCGTTCTTACGTCTGTTTTCCCACACTTTTCTCAAAATGTCCAGTGCAGGATTGTCTTTTTTAGACGTTTTCCCTGCGTAGATTTCTACCGCAGCCAGTGACTCGGTATCGGTTTGCATGGTGACCGTGAGGTTTGTACTTATTTTTTGTTCTAAATCCAGTACCAGCGTTTTATAACCTACAAATGAGAAGCTCACCTGCGTATATGTTTCTTTAGATTCTAGATAAAAGCGCCCGTCTGAGTTGCTAATAGTTCCCTCAGAGCTGTTTGGAAAAATAACATTGGCAAATGCTACGGTTTCTCCGTACTCGTCATATATCACACCACCTACTTTAGTTTGAGCAGTGGTAGCGGCGCACACAAACAATATTGCGAGCAACAGTATGTGTTGTAGGTTCGCTTTCGCGAAAGCGTAACTAGTAAATACGTTGTTTTTCATAAAGGCCTCGAAGATATAACGACTCAAGTTAGTGTAGGGTGTTTTTGGGCAAGAATTAGCAAGTGTCATCGATAAATAATATACACCGACGCTACTCTCTGTAGGATGTTATTTTACTTACGAAAAAATCCCGCAACAGGTTGTCTAGTGGCGGGATTCTAATATATGTAATTATAAGCTATTATTTCTTGTACATCACCTTCTTTACACCTTCTACCACATCGCTGGCGTTAGGTAACCACTCTT